>ONQH01000028.1 GCA_900319885.1 Candidatus Avelusimicrobium ruminicola | reverse complement strand
CACTATCACAAAACATTATATACCCCTATTGAATCGTGGCGACGTCGCTGGATGTTGCCGGGATGTTTTTTATTGGTTTCTTTTTTGCTGATGATTTTGCCGCTAGACGGTTTTATTACTTCCTTGAAAGCGGTTTTGTCTTATATCTTTATCCCGCAAGTGCGGGCTGCCCATAGTGTAGTGCAATATGGGCAGAACGTGTCGGACACGGTGCAAGAATTGTTGCAAGCCCATTACGAAAATCAACAATTAAAACAAGAGATAGAAACCACCAAATTATTATCTGCTCAAGCCACGGAAGTCTTTGCGGAAAACGAACGCTTGGCGCAGTTGCTGAATTTGCAGTTTTCTAAGCCCTGGAAAGGCGTGTGGGCCAAAGTAGCCTACCGCGAACCCACGCGCTGGAATACGGTGATTTTGGACAAAGGAACCGCAGACGGTATCCATGAACGCAGTGCCGTTATTTCTATGGAAGAAGGCCAGGAAGGGTTAGCGGGGGTAGTGGTAGAAGTAACCGAAAACACTTCCAAAGTATTGCTGGTGCGGGATGAAGAGTTTTCAGCGGCGGTACGGTTAGAAAGCGGCGAAGAAGGCCTTTTAGTCGGCAACGGGCCGCGGCCGGTACAAATCAAATATATCCCGCTTCTTACGCAAGTGCATAAAGGGGATAAAGTATATACTTCCCTATCAAGCAGTGTATTTCCGGCCGGGATTTTGGTGGGTGAGGTGAGTGGCGTTTACGAAGAAGAAAATTCCCAAACCGCTCTCACGCTTACGGTTACCCCTCATATTCGGGCGGCGGCCGTCAAAGAAGTATTTGTTATTTTAGAGGATAAGGCAAACCGATAATTTATGTTAAATGCATGGCGCGTGTTATGTTTGTTTGTATTGGCGACGGTATTTCACTGGGCGTTAGTCTCGCTGTTTGCCCGGTGGGGAATCAGCGCGAACATTATCCTGGTGTTTGTGACGGCGTTTTGTGCGGTGCTACGTCCTTCGTTAGCGTATAGTTTGGCTTTTGTCTGCGGACTGTTTTTAGATTTTTATAGTGTGAAATTGTTTGGGAACAACGCATTTACCTTTACGGTGTGCGCTTGTTTGATTTGCAATATAGTGGATCGGTTTGATTTTGAAGAATTATTCCCTCAAATGGTGGCGGTATTTTGCCTTAGTTGGTTGGCAGGTCTCCTAAATGCATTTTTTGTGGCGGTGTTTGCCTCCAGCAGCGTCTGGCCCGGTTTAGCAAGTATGATGGGGGGTGCTGTGTTAAATGCCGTCTTTGCACCGGGTATATTTTGGATTACCAACCGCATTGTGGGAGATTCTTCATGGCGCCGGCAAGGATAAAAACGCATGGCCATTCCCAAAGACTCTTTTAATGAACGTCTAAAAATTCTACTGATAGCTGCCTTTGTAGTGGGTGCGGTTATTGCTTTGCGTTTGATTGATATACAAGTAGTGCATTATCAAAACTACCAACAACTGGCCGAGCGTAACCGTACACAAATTCTCTATCAAACCGCCCCGCGCGGGCGTGTGCTTACCGCTGACGGAATTGCTATTGCCTCCAATAGTCCTTCGTTTAGTTTGTATTATTTGGGGATGGCTAAGCCGGACGAAGAATTTTTGAATAAACTGGTAGCGGATATTGCCCCTTATGTTAACTTAGCTCCCCAAACACTACGCACCCGTTTGGAAACAAGCGGTCGTACGGGCAAGGCCGTGGCTCTGGCAGAAAACCTGTCCACGAAAAGCACGGTTGCCTTGCAGGAATTGCAACAATACTACCCCGGCATTTATTTATTAGAAGAGTCCAAACGTCACTATCCCTATCACACGTTGGCAAGCCACTTGTTAGGCTATATCGGCAGTATGGACGAGCGCCAATGGCGTAAGCGCGACGTTACCGCCGGCTATCGGCTTAATTCCAAAATCGGCAAAAACGGCATTGAGCGTAAGTTTGAAGAAGAACTAAGAGGCAAAGATGGCGGCGTCTATTTAGAGGTGGACTACCGTGGCCGCGTAAAACGTATTATTCAAGATAAAAAATGGGCGGCGGGGAACGATATTTACCTCACGTTAAATTTTCCGCTACAACAAGCGGCCGAAGAAGCCCTTAAAAACTCTAAGACCGGGCGCGGGGCGGCCGTGGCGTTGGATCCCAAAACCGGTGCCGTATTAGCGTTGGCCAGTGCCCCCGCGTACGACCCTAATTTGTTTGTCCCTTATAGCGATCAGGAATCTTCCAACCCGTCTAAACGCATTAACGAATACAACCTGGCTATCCAGGGGATTTATCCCCCCGCTTCTACGTTCAAAATTATTACAGCCGCTGCCGCACTGGAGGAAACAGACCTAGATATTAAACGGAAAATTACTTGCACGGGCAAATATGATTCCGGCCCGCGTGTCTTTAAGTGCTGGGGTACCCATGGCCCGGTAGATTTCTTTGACGGGATGAGCAATTCCTGTGACGTTTATTTCTATGCGATTGCGGCTTCTATGGGGCCGGCCCCTGTTGAACGGATGGAGCGTAAATTTATGATTGGCCGTCCCACAGGGATTGATCTGCCGGGTGAAAAAGCGGGCAACTTGTATGGGCCTACGCGTCGCGCGCGTAACAAAACCTATTGGTTTGTAGGGGATACGCTCAACTTGTCTATCGGGCAAGGGGAACTGTTGGTTACTCCCATTAAACTAGCGCAATTTGCGGCGGCGTTGGCCAGCCGCGGAAATGTGTATCGCCCGTATTACGTAGATAAAATTGTCAATCAGCAAACGGGCAAAACGCAAAAAATCGGGCAAACCGAAGTTTTACAACAGGCAGATTTGAAACCGGAAACGTACGATTTATTATACAAAGCACTTAAGCATACCGTAGATGACGGGACTGCCCGCCGCGTTAAAATCAAAGGATTAGATGTATACGCCAAAACGGGGACGGCTCAAAACCCGCATGGGGCAGACCATGGCTGGTTTATGGCGTTTGCCGGCAAAGAAGGCGAAGCCCCTTCTATTGCCTTGGCTGTTTTTGTAGAATTTGGAGAAGGGGGAAGCTCGGCTGCGGGACCGATTGCACGGACCATGTTGGAAACTTATTTCGGCTTAAATACCCCTGTCCCGGCGGAGGCGAACTAATGCCCGTTCTTAAAACCGTACAAAATGCGCGTAGCCGTGTAGATGCTATATTGCTCTATGCGATGATTGGCATTGTGATATTAGGCGCCCTGTGTATTATGTCGGCGGTGAATAGTTTATCTTGGTCCAATGCGATTGTGCGTACGCACTTGGTTGCGTTGCCGCTGGGGTTGCTGGCCTTTGGGGTAGGATGGAGTTTTAATTACCAAATTTTTGATGAACAATGGAAATGGCTCTATGGGTTTATTTTGGCCTTGTTAGTGGGGGTTTTGCTATTTGGGTCTTATCAACGCGGTAGCCGCTCGTGGTTTGTGCTGCCCTTCTTTTCCATGCAGCCTTCCGAAATTTGCCGGGTGTGTACTATTTTGGTATCGGCTTCCTTCTTGACGCGTCGTGCCCGGTATATCTACGATATTTCAACCTTACTGTGGCTGGGGATATTACTGGCGCCTATTTTCGGGTTGATTATGCTCCAGCCGGATTTTTCTTCTGTGGTAGTTACGTTACCGGCGTTAATTGTGCTGTTATATTGTGCCGGGGCCAATTTGTTTTATTTAAGTTTAGGGGCACTTTTGGCAGGGACGGCAGGTTTCTTTACGATTGCGTGGACTTACCTGTACCTACACCCGGAATTAACGCAAGACGGGCTGGGATATGTCCTCCATCAACTGGCGCATAGCGGGTGGTATATGTTAGGGTTTTCGGGTCTGGTGGCCTTGCTGGGGTATGGTGCCTGGTGGTTCTTTAAGCAACTGCGCATCTTATTACCCTCTTTTTATTTTGTACTTATTACGTTAGCCATCTTGGCCGGATTATTTGGGGGAATATTTGTGGAAAACCACATGAAGCCACACCAACGCAAACGTGTGGAAACCTTTTTGGCCCCCAATTCGGACCCGCAAGGCGCGGGGTATAACGTATTGCAAGCACAAATTGCGATGGGATCTGGCGGCGTTTGGGGCAAAGGGTTGTTCTCCGGCACGCAGTCGCGCTTGGGGTTTGTGCCGGAAAAGCATACCGATTTTATTTTGGCCGTAGTGGGCGAAGAATTGGGCTTATGGGGGATGTTTTTAGTGCTGGGCCTTTATGTAATTATTTTGTGGCGTATTGTGGTAATTGCCTATATGGCCAGTGACCGGTACGGGCATTTGGTATGTGCCGGGATATTTGGTATGTTTTTAACGTATATGCTGGTAAATTTTGGGATGCTGCTGGGGATTGTGCCGGTGGCGGGGATTCCGCTGCCGTTTATCTCATATGGAGGGTCCAACCTGGTGGCTAGTTTATGGGCGTTGGGAGTAGTGCAATCTGTATACGCGCGGCGCATTCGGGCATAAAAAAGATGATAAATACGTCAAAAATTTATAAAATGCGTATAGTGTTTAGTGTGTCTGAAAAGGGTCCTAAACGCAAGGACACATTCAATGCTGTGCGCAATATGGTTTTGCGTAGCGGGTTAGATTATATGCCCGCCAAAGTAAATGCACATTGGCCCCGCTTATCCTGCGGCCCTTTTGTGGGTAGCGGACAAGATGCCAAGCGTGAATATATAGATATTTATTTGAAAACGCCTGTTCCGGTAGCGCGCGTGCGCGAACAACTGGACCAAAGTAAGCCGCAGGGAATTACTATTTTGGAAGTAAAAAGAGTTCCCTATGCATTGGCCTCTATCCAACAGTTAGCAACAGCTGCTGTATGGACTATAGTAGGGGATTTTGCGGCGTATGCTCCGGCACAGACGATTGAAAAATGGGCGGCTGCCAAGCAACTGGATGTTGTGCAACAAGCCGACAACGGGATGCGGTTTACAACGGATATTCGTCCGTATGTACTCCAAGCCCGTACCCTTGCAGCGGACCGGGTTGAACTTACCTTGCTGTGCAGGGAACAGAAGTGGATAAACCCGTTAGTTTGCATCTATGCGTGGCTGGGAATAGATATTTTAGGCCCGCTGGCTGAACTGACGGATGAACGTTTCAAAATAATAAGGGAAGGATTATACTGGCAAGACAGTGCCGGTGATCTGCACCTAATTTAAGGGGAACTAAGGCCCCGGGAGATTTGTAGTATGACACAAGCAGTAGACGAAACTAAACCAACAGTAGAAGTATTGGTAAATACTTCTTTTGAAGAAACGCGTATCGCTATTTTAGAGAACGAACGCGTCAATGAAATCCTGTGGGAACGCCGCGGGGCACTCAATATTGTAGGCAATATCTATAAAGGAATTGTAGAAAATGTACTGCCGGGTATTTCCAGTGCTTTTTTGAATATCGGTTACGAAAAAAATGCGTATTTGTATATTTCCGACGTAATCGGTGGCGATAAAAAGAATATTGATAAAGTGTTACGCAAAGGCCAAGAAGTGATGGTGCAAGTGGTCAAAGATGCTATTAGCACCAAAGGTATGAAGGTGACCATGGATGTTACGTTGCCCGGCCGCTATTTAGTGCTAACCCCGAATCAAAGTTTTGTAGGGCTTTCTAAAAACATTGAAGATGCCGAAGTTCGCCATAAATTAAATGATGTCATGCAAGAATTGGCGGATAAACATTTGGAAGGGATGGGGTGCATTGTACGCACGGAAGCGGAAGAAGCCACCAAAGAAGAATTAGAGCGTGAAGTAAAATACTTATACCGCCAATGGCAGTCTATTGTGAAGAAATTTGATTCCGCCCGCGGACCGCACTTGTTGCACGAAGATATGGATGCTGTTTTGCAGGTAGCGCGGGATGTACTCTCGGAAAATGCCAAAGTGTACTTGTTGGATAACCGCAAAGATTACGAACGGGTGCGCGATTTTGTGGAGAAAAACTCTCCCGATTTGGCCAACCGGGTCCAACTCTACAAAGGCAAAACGCCTATTTTTGAAGCCTATAATATTGAGCCGGAAATTGATAATCTACGCAAAATTAAATTGCCGCTTCCCAACGGGGGCAGTATTATTATTCAAGAAGCCGAAAGTTTGTGCGCTATTGATGTAAACACCGGGAAATTTACCGGTAGCAAATCGCAGGAGGAAACCGTCACGCAAACCAATATTGAAGCGGCTAATGAAATTGCCCACCAATTACGCTTGCGTAACATTGGCGGTATCATTGTAATTGATTTTATTGATATGCGCAAAGCCTCCAGCCGCCATCGGGTCGTGGAAGCCTTGTCCCGTGCCGTGCAGGGGGACCGTGCCAAAATCCGCATTTTGCCTATTACCAAGTTAGGGCTGGTGGAAATGACGCGCGAACGTAAACGCGCCAGCACCGGCAGTTTCATTAGCGAAGAGTGTCCGCAGTGCCACGGATCCGGGCGTGTGTTATCGGCTGAAAGTATGCGCATCAAAATTCAGCGCGAAATCTATGACTTAACAAGCGGTCGGCCCGGGGGAAATTTACGGGTAGTATTACACCCCACTTTGGCCGAAGCTATCCGTCACCGCCAAGCCGATATTGAAGAAAATATCCACCGCTCACTGAAAATCCAAGCGGATGCACAGTTAGCGTGGGAAGACTATAAAATTGTATTGGAATAAAATTCCAAGTAGCCGTGTTGTAATGAGGGGATGAAAGGCGCTACTATGAAACGTATTGGAACGCTTGTTTTGGGGTTACTGTTTCTTTTGATGGGGCAACTTGCGTTTGCGCAGGGCAAAGTCCAGTTAAAAGAGAGCGGTCGCTCGGCCGGGTCGGTTAGTTCTATTGATCTCAACGGGATTACCTATGTAGATGTGCAAGCCACCGCGCGCAAATTAGGGGCGCGGGTGGAATTGTTTGCAACCTCCAAGCAAGCCAAAATTACTTCCAAAGGCTTTTTTGCTATCTTAACGGGCTCGTTAGATGAAATTATTGTCAACGGGAAACACGTGCGTATTAGCGGACCGGTAGAAATACGCGGCGGCAAACTGATGGCCCCGGTGGAAGTATTTTTGCTCCCCGCGTTTCAACTGGCCATCAATAAACTGGTTGAATTTCGCAACGCAACGCTGATTATTGAACGCCGCTTTACGGTGGAATTGACGGAAACCGTGCTGGAGCCACAAGATAATTTATTGGTTTTTGAGGCGCAAAAAGACTTCAAATTTACTGCTGAACAAACCTCTGCCCATACGGTAACGGTTACGTTGAAAAATGCGGTGATTAAGCGGGATGCGTATGAAAGATTGCGTACGGCCTATATTTCCTCTATAGAAGTCCGGCAAACCCGCGCGGATGTACAGTTGCGTGTAATTTTGGGCGACAAGGGCAAAGCATGGAGTTTTACGCAAGAAGGGCGCCAATTCGTGTTTCGGGTAGGTGCCACCAAAGCGGCCCCGGTATTGCCCGCTAAAAACCCTGTGATAACAGCCCCTGCTGCCCCGGTTATTACGGCAGACGAGCCGGCACAACTTGTCCCCAGTGTAACGGACGAAGAAGAGGAAACGTCGGCGGATGAAGAGCCGGCCCCGCAACCGCAAGAAGAACCTGAACCTGCTGCCCAACCCCAACCGCAAACTCCTGCCCAAGAAACTGCGGAAGAAGATGACGACGAATTTGAAGAAATGGTTTTAAGCGGTTCACATACTCCGGTGGATCCGGCCCCTACCGCGCCTGTTACGCCGCAGACACAAGCCCCTGTTATAAAGGCGGAGCCGCATCCGCTGGCGATCAAGGCCCATAAAAAAATACGTATTGTGGTGGACCCCGGGCATGGGGGAAAGGACCCCGGTGCGGTGCGTGGTAAATACCGTGAAAAAGATTGGAACCTGGCCGTAGGTAAAGAATTGGCACGCTTGCTAGAAAAAGGCGGGTTTGAGGTTAAAATCACACGTAATACGGATGTATTTATTGCGTTGTCGGAACGGAGCCGCATTGCCAATAATTTTAAGGCGGACTTGTTTGTGTCGGTGCACGTGAACTCTACTAAGGATTCAAAAGCAAACGGATTTCAGGTTTATTTCCGCTCGGAAAAAGCCACCGACCGCGAAGCCGCCGCCACAGCCGCCTTGGAAAACGAAGCCATGCAGTATGAAGAGGTGCATTACAATTTTGTAGATGCACTTCTGCAATCTATGGCTAAAAATGAATATATTAACGAAAGTTCTAAACTGGCCGGATACGTGAAAAATTCTGTTTACCAGCAATCGGGGATTGGAATTGCCGTAGCGCAAAAAAATGCCATCCGCCAGGCTAATTTCTACGTACTTAAAGGGGTGCAAAGTCCGGCCATTTTGGTGGAAATGGGTTTTATCAGCAGTCCCAAAGACCGGGCAAAATTGGCCCAAAGTTCCGTGCAAAAGAAAATGGCCCAAGGCATTTATAACGGGATTGTGGATTATTCCAAAAAAGAAGGGTGGATGAAGTAAAATTTTACATCATACCGAGCATTAAATAGTACAATAGTTTCGTGAGAAATCTTACGAAACTATTTTTTATTTTTGCCAAAATCGGCCTGTTTACCTTGGGCGGCGGATACGCCATGTTGCCGCTGATGGAAAAAGAATTAGTGGGCACTTACCTTTCCAAAGAAGATTTTTTGGATGTAACCGCCGTGGCGCAATCGGCCCCCGGTATTATGGCTATTAACGTGGCCATTTTAACAGGGTACCGTTTACAGGGGGGGCCCGGGGCAGCGTTTGCGGCTTGCGGGGCGGCACTTCCTTCCTTTATTATTATTTTAGGGGTAGCGTTATTCTTCCGTCAATTTGCGGAAAACGCGGTAGTGGTGCGCCTATTTAAGGGAATCCGCCCGGCGGTTGTAGCACTGATTATGGTGCCTGTATTTACTTTGGCAGAGTCAGCCGGAGTGACTATTAAAACCGTGTGGGTGAGCCTAGCAGTTGCTTTGGCGGTATGGCTCTTGGGTGTTTCCCCGGTGTACGTTGTGCTTGTGGCTATTTTGTGTGGCCTACTCTTTACGAAAAAGGAGCAGCCCCGATGATTTATTGCAAACTCTTTTTTACGTTTTTGAAAATCGGTCTATTTAATTTTGGCGGCGGATATGCCATGATTTCGTTTTTACAAAACGAAGTAGTCTATAAGCAAGCCTGGCTTTCAACC
>ONQH01000069.1 GCA_900319885.1 Candidatus Avelusimicrobium ruminicola | reverse complement strand
TATGATGATATTGCAGAATATCAATTTATGCCCAAATGGTTTGTCCGCGCGGGGTATGTATATGATAAATCTCCCATCAACGAGCATGAAATGGATACACTTGTTCCTGTAGATGATCGTCATATTGGAAGTATCGGTTTTGGCTACAAAGGGGAAACCTGGAGCGCCGATATCGCCTATGCGCATATTTTCGGTCGTCACCTAAAAGGAGACAGCAATACTCAATTTGGCGATAAAGAAATGCGTTACGGGAAAGGTGGCGGAGATATGTTTGCGCTCACCATCGGTTATAAGTTTTAATAAGCACACAAACTAATCAAAAACCCCTGCTACCTAGCGGGGGTTTTCTTTTCTATAATATATATAAGGAAGGGGGAAATATATGACTAAAACACCTAAAGTTAATAACCGCAAAGTAGCCATTATCGGATGTGGATTTGTAGGATCGGCCACCGCGTTTGCTCTCATGCAAAGCGGATTATTTAGTGAAATGGTTCTAGTAGATGTAAACCATCAAAAGGCAGAAGGCGAGGCCATGGATATTTCTCACGGGGAAGCCTATGCCCGACCCATGAATATTTATGCCGGCAATTATGATGATATTGCCGATGCCGCCATTATTATTATCACCGCCGGAGCCAACCAAAAACCGGGGGAGACACGCCTGGATTTAGTCCAAAAGAACGTAGGAATTTTTAAGACTATTATCCCCGAAATTGCCAAGCGAAATTATCAGGGTATTTTACTAATTGTCGCCAACCCTGTTGATATTCTTACTTATACCGCCCTGAAACTTAGCGGACTACCCGAAAACCGTGTCATCGGTTCCGGCACGGTATTGGATACGGCACGTTTCCGCGAAATTTTGGGTACGCACTTAGGGGTAGATAGCCGAAGCGTACACGCTTTTATCGTCGGTGAGCACGGAGACAGTGAAATTGCTGTTTGGAGTACCGCAAACGTTGCCGGCGTCCCCATCAATAAATTTTGCGAGTTGCGCGGACACTATAATCACGTCCAAGCCATGAAGAAAATTGCGGAAGACGTTAAAAATGCCGCCTATGAAATTATTGAACGTAAAACTGCCACCTATTACGGGATTGCCATGGCTCTTAAACGCATTTGCGAGGCCATTGTGCGTGATGAAAAATCCATATTGCCCGTATCAAATATGATGCACGGGGCGTATGGCATTGACGATATCACGCTAAGTATGCCGGCCGTCGTCGGAAAGAACGGGGTAGAAGTGCAAATGCCCATTTCTCTAAGTATTGAAGAAGCCACCGCACTCAAAAAATCGGCGGACATCTTAAAACAGACCGCCCAAAAAGCCGGCGTTACCGACTTAAAAGCCTAAACTTTTCTATACCCCAAAAACTCCGCTTGAAAGCGGAGTTTTTTATATTTGTTCCAACAATTTTTGCATCAGGCGAGAAACAGCATATTGTGATAATGAATCAGCAGGAATCTTCTTAAACTCATTAGGTACTTTACGGGTAAGCGGTACCTTTACCTTATATATATAAGCATAGATAATTTGATGCGAAAGAACGTGTTTAACCGGTTTACCTATCGGCACCAATTTGGCTGTTCCAAACCACGCAGGCACATGCTTAACGGGTAAATTTTCATTTTTTCCTTCAAGCAAGGGCACTTCATACAAATTTTGCCATATATCCCCGGCCCCGCGTTTGGCTATCCACGTATATTTCCCTTGTTCTACATATATATAATGGAAGTAGCGCGTAGTTACCTTGGTCTTTAGCCCCTTGATGGGTAGTTGTGCTTGGATTTTTTTCTCAAAAGCCTGGCAGTGGGTGCGTAACGGGCACTGCGCACACTGCGGAGATTGGGGGGTACAAATAAGGGCCCCAAAGTCCATCATGGCCTGGTTAAAATCCCCCGGGTTACGCTTATCTAGTAATTGCTGGGCAAGTGCGGTAAATTGTTTTTTCCCTTCGGAACTATCAATCGGCGTGTGAATATCAAACACACGGGAAAGAACCCGATACACGTTACCATCTACCACCGCATAAGGCATATTATAGGCAATAGAACAAATAGCGGCGGCTGTATAGTCGCCCACGCCCTTCAGTGCACGTACTCCTTCATAGGTGGCGGGGAATTTCCCGTTCATACTTTTGGCTGCCGCATGCAAATTACGCGCCCGAGAATAATACCCTAACCCTTGCCAAAGTCTTAAAACCTGGTCCTCGCTGGCGCGCGCCAAGGAAAGGGGGGAGGGGAAAGTTTCCACAAATCTATTATAGTAGGCCAGCCCCTGGACAATGCGGGTTTGCTGCATGATGATCTCACACAACCAAATTTTATAAGGGTTTTTAGTATGACGCCAAGGCAAATCACGCTTGTGCTGATGATACCAAGAAAGCAAGGTAGGGGAAAAAGTCTTCATGAAATTATTTTACAATTTTATAAGAACGGGCTGGGAAAGATATACTTTTGGCAAAATCCCCCACGTAAATTTAGGAGCAATTTTGCAAAGTTGCTTTTCAAACGCCACAGCCACTCCAAGCAAAAAAACGGAGCGATTTTTAGATACCGAAACCAGCCCGTTTCTAACTGTCCTTCTAGTTTGCATTTTTGCACTTTATTTTGCATTAAAATCTAAGTTTTGTACTTACATTTTGACATCCGTTTTGCTTATTTATCGTCGTAAAAACAAGGTTATTCACAGTTTTTGACATATAATAGACATAAAATACATATTTATTGACATAAAATAAAAAAATAAGTATTATATGTATATTCCGGGGGATAACCCCGGTGGAAAACCTAAAAAATATACACGTTATAAATATTTATGAACAATCCAACCGAACCCACATTAAAAATAAGATTTCGCCTGCCCAAAGGGGAAGAATTTGAAGCAGAAGGACCGCGCGAATTTATAGAATCTCAGCGCAACTATTTTCTACAACTGATTGGTAATACCCAGAACACGTCTTTACAGTCCGGGTCCGGTTCCGGTATCAATCCGGGCAACAACGCACCCCAGCACACAGAACAATATCTGTGGGAGATGATCTTTAAACAAGATGCAGATACGCTAATCATGAGAAACAAGCATAAACTTCCTACAACCGATATTACCTTATTGCTAATAGCCGCAGCGCGTATATTACTTCAAAAGGAGGAATATAGCGCACTAGAACTTGCTAAATCGCTCAAGGCCAATCACATAGAGGGGATGCGGCTAGACCGGCTATTAGCGCCCGCTATGCAGGCCGGTTATTTATCCGCTCAAGGAAGCAAACGCAGCCGCACTTACAAACTAAGTGACAGCGGCTTTGCAAAGGCCTACATGCTAGCTGAAAAAATCCGCCAAAACTAGGGGGGAGATAAGTTTTTTGCCCCCTTCTATATAAAATGAAAAATACTTAAAATTTAATACTTTTTATTTTTACCGTGTTTTTTATATTTTTGCATATATTTTGACCCGAATTTTCATAACTTATCAGCAAACCATCATAACAAAATTACAATTTTGCATTTTTACTTTGATTTTTACAGAAGAGGGGAGTATTTGTCTTTATGTATTTAACTAATGAGAATATATATTATGTTAACTTTTATATATTTAAAAGTTCATTTTCCTAAACTATAATCAATATTATATTTTTCTATTTTTATATTATTTTATAAGCATTTTTATATATAAACTTATATTATTTATAAGATATTTTTTAATAGCACGGCAGAACTATTATAAAAACGCACTATATTTTGATTTGTAAAATACTCAGATATACTAATCTGTCTATTATAAAATTGATTTAATTTTTGCATCTATAGTTATAAACATATAATATCAAAATTAGATGCATTTTTGATTTTACTAAAATGCCCTAAAACGAATTTAAGGGTATTAGGATATGGGTCAAATTGAAATCGCGTTTAGGACAGCTGCCCTAAAACGAATTTAGGGGTATTAGGATATGTGACCAATCAAAATAGAGTTGTGGGAAATACCCACATAAGGAGTTAGAAAATCATGTGTAGTCATCCGGCTTATAGGCTTGTAGGGGGCGTATTTATCCTTTTACCACATACATTTTGCCACACTATTAGCCGGGCCTGGGGGAGGAGACCAAACTATTTTCTAAAGACGTTAGAGGGGGAAAATTCGCCAAAATTAAGGGGGAGAAACGTCATTTTTCTCCCCCCTTCTCACAAATGAACTAAACCGTTTATTGTTGTTGCTTTTCCTTAAATTTTGCGCGGTCTGTCAGCAATTTCTCCAGGCCATCTAATTTAGTGTTTTGTTTAGGATCTACGTCCATATCTTGGGCACTTTGTTGTGCCCCCAGCAAACTGGACTTGTTGGCGTTATCTTTTTCAGTCACGTTTGTATCATTTCCTAATTTTACATCCCCCCCACCTAACGGAGCGGCTTTTTCCATCGTGGGCGGCTTGGCAGATAAATCTTTTGCCTGCATGGGCTTAAAATTGCTCATAGACGTTGCCGTTTTAGAAGAAAATCCGCTGCCCTTCCACGAGGAGCCATTTTCTGTAGCGCCGTTAGTGGTCACGTCTACGGTTTGAGGGTGGAATACTTCTACCGTTGTCTGCGGATGAATCACTTCCACCGTTGTTTGGGGATGTATTACATTTACTTGCGTTTGCGGATGCAAGAGTTCCACTTGCGTTGTAGGATGATTGACGCCTACCTGGGTTTGCGGATGAATTACCTGCACCTGAGTAGCCGGCTTTACTACGCCCACAGACGTAACCGCATGCGTGGTTTCCACGGCCGTAAACGGACGCACTACCGTAACAGAAGTGCTAGGATGACGCATCTCTGTAGAGGTACTAGGTCTTGCTTGTGCACTAACGACCAACGCACTCATTACCAATAAAACCGGTACAGTATGTGTCTTCATAATATCCCTATTTCTTTACCGGGGTGGATGTCGGTGCTGGCGTCGTTGGCATAGCACCCCCCATCAATGCGGATAAATCAGGCATACCGGCAGGCATTGTAGGAACCGCGTTGGCTTGACCAGCAGGGGCCGATGGCGCCCCCTGAGAAGCCTGTCCTGTTAAGGCTTTCATCGTTTGCGCCATGTCTTGTACCTGCTGCATAACTGCGGCAGGGTCTGAATTTTTGGAAAACGTGATGTCTCCTTTGCACTTTCCGCCTTCACATTGTACTGGATTTACTTTAATGGCAGAAGAAGCCGCTCCCGTGGAAGGTTTCGTAGGAGCCGCTTGCTTGCCTGCTGGAGCCGTCTTGGGCAGTGCCTCCAGCTCTTTTACCGAGGAACCCGCTACGGAAGTTTGAACAGGCTGCGTTTGCACTCCCTGGTTCCAATTACGGTTATTATAATTTGTGAAAGTGCGGTAGCCATTTTGGGCGGGTTGCTGTGAGGCATTTGATCCAAAATTAGCACGCCCCGCCGGGCCTGCTTGATAAGCCGCCAAGGGAACAGCCACAAATAAAACGATTAGAAAAATATATCTCTTCATATTAAATCCCCCTTTCATCCTCTATAATAGTATAGTGTTCAAAGGGGGATTTGTCAAGAAACAGACCGGTCAATAAAGCCCAAACAACTTACTTTCGTTTGGATTTTTGGGCCACTTTTTTGCGTGGGGAAGGCTTCTTCTGGTTTACCTTCTTGGCTATTTTTTTAGTGCCTTTCTTGGAATCCTTCACTGCCGTTTTTTTTGTTTTTTTGC
>ONQH01000015.1:5893-17558 GCA_900319885.1 Candidatus Avelusimicrobium ruminicola | reverse complement strand
ACCAATTCCGGGCGGACCCGTTTAATGGCTACTTTGCGTTTGAGGGATTTATCATACGCCTCGTACACTTTCCCCATACCGCCTTCCCCGATTTGGCGGATAAAATCATATTGGTCTTTTACCGCGGATTCTTTGCGGGCGTAGGCACTTTTTTTACGACGGAAAAGGTCCTCATAGCGGAAATAGATAAATAAAAATAACCCCAATAAAATAATCCCCACATAGGCTATTAACCCGTTGGAAATTTTCTTATTGGACGTTTGCGGCTTAACCAAACCGCGTTTCTTGGCTAAGTAAGATTCAATCTCTTTTTTAAGATTTTGCGCCAAACTGGAAGACGGATTTAATTTAAGGGCCGTTTCTGTATCTATTTTGGCGCGCTCCAAATTATTCTGTTTTAGGTACGCCCGGGCCCGCAAAATATACGCACGGGCATCCTGCGGGGCCACCGCAATCGCTTGCCCGGCCGAGTACACTACATCCTCGTATTTTTCCAGCCCGTCAAACGCAATAGCCAACAGCAAATAAAAACGATCGTCTACATGATTATTGGCGGTTAAAAAATTGATACGGCGGATGACATCTTCATATTGCGACAGGCGCAATTTTTCGCGCAAGGCTTCAATCTCCGCATCACGCGCTTGCTGATTAAACGCCGCTTGAGCAGTATTGGTAACCTGAGTAGAAAAACTCCCTCCTACCAACAGGGGGGTGGTGTCCTGCGGCGTAGCAGGTTCCACGGCCCATCCCGCTAATGCACAAGTACCCAACACGAAAAACAAGGCTACAAATTTCTTCATATATTTATTGTAGCACATCCCAAGAGAATTTGTGCCTGCTTTTGCAAATTACTATAATACTACTATGAAGAAACAAGCCATTGGCGTATTTGATTCGGGCATTGGAGGGCTGACAATTTTGCGGGCCTTACACCACACGCTCCCCCACGAAAATTTCATCTATTTCGGCGATACCGCCAACGTCCCTTACGGAGGGAAATCAAAAGCGGCCGTCACGCGCCTGGCTACCGCGGTGGCTCAATTTTTAGAAACCCAAAACGTCAAGTTAATTGTGGTTGCCTGTAATACCGCCTCTGCCCACGCGTTGCCCACGCTTAGTAAGCGTTTGCGCGTACCCGTAATGGGGGTCATCCTTCCGGGAGCCCAAGCCGCTGTGGGGGCTACACACAACCGCAAAATTGCCGTATTGGGAACACAAGGGACCGTTCAAAGCCAAGCGTATGTAAAAGCGATTAAAAAACTAAACAATCAAATGCGCGTTGTTCAGCAAGCGTGCCCGCTCTTTGTGCCGTTAGCGGAAGAAGGTTTTGCAAAAAAACCGGCGGCAGAACTTATTGCCCGGGAATATTTGGCCCCTGTTCAAAAAAGCGGGGCAGATACGGTGATTTTAGGTTGTACGCATTACCCTATTCTTAAAAAACTTATTGGGCGTATTTTAGGGCCCAAAATTCATTTGGTAGATTCCGCCCAAACCTTGGCCCAGGCGGCTAAAAACTTTTTACAAACCCACCGATTGGCCGCCCAAACTGGATGCGGCACCTTGAAATTTTATGCGAGTGACGAACCGCAAAAATTTTCACAATCCGCCCAAAAATTATTGGGTGAAAAAATAGCCAAAGCCACTCTTAAAAAATTAACTCCATGACCATTTACACCGATAAACGCCTGTTACGAACGGGGCTCATAGGCGGTACTTTTTCGCGTCATAGCGGCAATATGCGCGAGGTCGCTTGCCAAAATGCGGCCCTGGCCGAGTTAGGCGTTCAGACTGAACATATTTTGCACTTTCACCAAACCCATAGCGATACCCTCCTTTCCATTTCCTCCGCTCAAGCGGCCCAAGCCGTTTTGGCGGCCCCGCTCCAAGACGCAGATGCGTGGGTATTTTCCCCGTGCATTTCAGGCTGGGGAGCGGCGATTGTAACCGCCGATTGTGTGCCTGTTTTTTTATGGGATGATACCGGCAGTTATGCCGCCTTGGCCCATTGTGGTTGGCGCGGCGTAGTAAAAGGCTTGGCGCAAAAGGCCGCCCAAGCCTTACTCACCCAAAACCCGCACTTGCGGTTAAATGCGTGGCTGGGGCCGCATATTCAAGCCTGCTGTTTTGAAGTGCAAGAAGACGTAGCCGCCCAATTCCCAGCAAATTGCGTCCTCCGTAAAAAAGACAAAATTTATGTAGATCTAAACATAGAAATTAAACGCCAACTGACCCAAGCCGGGGTAGCGGCGGAAAAAATTCAAACCCCGTATTATTGTACCTGCGGGGACAAGGAAAACTTTTTTTCTTGGCGGCGCGATCACGAGAAAAATATGTTATTATCTTTTCTATACAAACCGTAAGGCTTGCATAGAAAGAAATTATTTTCTTTAATAGTGAATATGGAACATAGTGCAAAGATTTTACTGGCAGACGATTCGCACGCGATTCGTTTTTTAGTCAGCGAAATTCTAACCAACGCGGGGTTTCAGGTAGTACAGGCGCAAGATGGCCAAGAAGCCATTGAAAAAACCTACAAAGAAAACCCTGATTTGTTGATTTTAGATTACGAAATGCCCAAAAAGACCGGTTTTGAAGTGGTCAAAGAGGTACGTAGCCGCACGGGTTATTTGCACACGCCTATTATTATTTTTACCGCCGTAACCGACAAATCTACCAAGTTGGAAGGCTTAGGGTTAGATATTGATGATTATCTTACTAAACCGGCAGATGAAGACGAAATTGTGGCCCGCGTGAAATTACTCTTAAAACGCAGTCAACAAAAAATGGACTCTAACCCCCTCACCCACCTGCCGGGGAACCCTTCTATCCAGGCACGGGTGGAACGGGAAATCAATACTAAAAATCCCTTTGCGGTACTCTATTGCGATTTGAATAACTTTAAGTCTTTTAATGATAAATACGGTTTTGACGCCGGGGATCACGTTTTACGTACTACTGCAGATATTATCACGCAATCTGCCCGCTTAGATCCGCACTCTTTTGTAGGCCATATCGGCGGAGACGATTTTATTGTCGTATGCGCCTTTGAGCAGGCAGAACCGATTGCTAAGGAAATCGCCCGCCGAATTGATGAAGTGGCCCCCACGTTTTATAGCGAAGAAGACCGCAAACAAGGCTTTATGTTATCCACCAACCGGAAGGGAGAACCCGAAAAATTCCCGTTCCTGGCCATGGGCATTGGCATTGTACACAATACCAAACGCCCGTTGACCTCTTTTGCGATGGTCAGCAGTATTGGCAGTGAACTTAAATGCTTGGCTAAACAGCATGAGAAAGGCAGTTTCTACGCCATAGACCGCAGAAGTTAAACTAATTTTGGAATATAAAAACTCCCCGGCTTTGAGCCGGGGAGTTTTGTGTTGCGTTCAAATTACTGTGCCGTCTGCTGGCCGCGCACCTTTTCAAACAGGTTATCTGCCGTAGCGCGCTGCAAGAAGGCCTCCCACTCCGCCGGAGTCAGTTCAAAATCATCCATCACAATATACGAAATTTCTTTAGCCGCATTTTTAACATCTTTTTTCTTGCTAAGGTATTCGTTTTCCAGTTCTACATAGCGGCTGGCGATGGCATAGTCAATATCCGCTTGCGTAAAGCCTTTGTTTTGCGGTTGTTCTGCTATGGGCGTTTCTGTAGTAATGGAATTGGTATCCGTTACCACCGGGGTGGTAGAAGCAGTGTTGGGAGCCGCTTCGCTTTGCGTGGTAGCGGAAGGAGATTGCGTATTTTCTACCTGGGTAGGTTGCTCAGTGCCTTTGTCGCCTTGCGGGGTTAACAATTCACTATGTGATTTGTCATTGGGAACAAACGTAGGCAATTCTTCGGTTGAGTTGACCTCTCTGCCGTTCATTAAGTTAGAACAGGCTGAAGGATTTACAATAAAATAAATACTTAAAATAATACACACCAAAACGGCGGCTTTTATTAAAATTTTAATCATAAGGGCTCCTTTGTTATAGCATACAATATTTGAAGCCTATTGAGCAGGCTGTTTTTGCATCAGGGGGCTTTCGCCCTGTAATTCTTTGACGCTTTGCTGAAATTGCGGGTTTTCAAAAATTTCCTGCAACGCTTTGGCAAAATCAGCATTTTGGGCGTGTTTTTCAACAATACGGGCCACTTCCGGGTTTTGCTGTAAAATTTGCTGTAAATTTTGGGTGCTTAAATCTACCAATCCGTTAAGTTCGCCCTGGGAAGCTTCGGCTACCTCTTGGTTAAATTGCGCCACCGCCGGGTCACTTTGAAAATCTTCTACAATAGAGGCGATGGTTTCTTGCGCTTGCTGTACTTGTTGCTCTGTAGTAAGCGGGGCATCTTCCAAATAAATTTCAGGGAAGGCACGTTTGTATTTGACGGGGGTCTGCACGGCTTCTATTTCGGGCGCGGCCAAGGACACCGGCACTTGCTGAAATGTAAACGGGTTCCCGTCATTTTGGGAAGCCATTTCTTTTTCTTCCTGTCGCTGGGTATACCATTCACGCACGCGGACCGCACCCATAAATAAGAGTGCGGCCACAATCAGTGCTATTAAACAGTAACTTACTTTTGACATGTTATTTAACGTCGGTTACTTCTATATCAAATACCAATACAGAGTTGGGCGGAATAGGCCCTACCGGGCGGTTGCCATAGGCAGTATCGGCCGGGCAGACCACCTGGGCCCGGGCCCCGGGTTTCATTTGCTGTAAGGCTTTGGTCCAGCAGGGGATGACATCCGTTAAGCGGGTGGTAAACGGTTGATTGCGCTCACGCGAACTGTCAAACTGCGTACCGTCAATCAATGTACCCGTATAGTGCACGGTAACAGAGCCGTCGGCTTTGGGCGTTTTGCCTTTGCCCGGGCGGGAAAGTTTAATCATGGCGCCGTTATCCAATACTTTAACGCCTTTTTCTTTTTGGAAGTCAGCCAAATAGGCTTTTTGTTCTTCTTCGCGGCGTTGGGAAATAATCCGTGCGTCATCTTGATATTTTTGCAAGATTTGCGGCTTATATTGGTTAATATCTGTTTGCGATTTTTTGCCCAATAAACTATCGCGCATACCTTGGGAAACGGCCTTATAGTCGTCCTCATTATCCAGCACCAACTGACGTTTTAAGTTATCCCCTAACAAAAACCCTAAAGAATAGAGCATTTTGTTGCGTTCGGCCAAATCTGTTGCCGGCGTAGGTTGAGCCTCCTCGGCTACAGCCAATACGGGTAGTAATAAACAAAGTAATACTGCAAATTTCTTCATAGTTCCTCCTATTTTGTTTTTAAGTAGTTTTCTAAACGAAGCGTGACCTGTTGCGCCACTTGCCGGCCTACCTCTTGCATACTGCGTCGCAGGGAATCTTCCAAGCGGGAAGTGCCCGCCCGTTCATGTACGCTAAAACTGGAAAAGGTAATTTGCCGCTCCATATCTACCAGTTGCGTGGTGGCACCGCTGGCACACCAAATCAAATTATCTATCTTTTTAGACGTATAATTATCTACTTCCGCACTGATTCTTACGGAAATGGTTTGATCCGGGTCGGTAGCGTCTACCACGCCAAGTCCCATTTTATTGAGGGAATCTACCACATACGAGGCCAGCACCCGGCTTTCTACGCCTTCCACGGACACGCCCACCAATACCGCCGCCATTTTTTCCTTAAACACATTTTTATAAGGCGCAAATGTATCGGGCATATAAGAAGCATGGTCTGCCTGCAAAAATTGATAGGTTTCATCCAGCGCACTGCGCCGTTCAATGATAGGTTGCATTTTATAAGCCACTTTCAAATCAGCCAGGGGATCAGCCGGCGAAGAAAATTGCTGGGCAAGTCCGGTGAGTTGTGCATCCGCTTGATTGAGAAGCGGCGTTAAAACAGCGTTTGCTTTGGCACGCGGCAACACAGCCAACGCATAATAATGTTTGGTGTCGGCTTCTTTATCCCGCCATACTTTTTCCACTTGGGCATTGGCTACCAAATCGCCCAAAATATCCTGCCCCACCGCCGGTGTATGCTGGGTGAGTTCGCGCTGCATATTGTCCAATGCGTGGGCCGCGGCCTCTTTTTTGGTGCTGCCTTCTCCGGCCACGGTGTAATACTGGGCAGTATCATATTTAGACATTTGATAACTAACCGTATTTTTATTAAGCCCTGCGCAGGCCACTAACGTTAAGGCCAGCACGGGCGCTATGATTTTTTTCATGGTTCACCTCTCAATATGCACTGCGATAATGCAGAAATACTCTGCCCCCTCGCGGTACTTGAATATCTTCAAAAGTATGTGTGCCCAAGACGTTTCCGTGTCTGTCTTGCAATAAAAGTTGAATATCTTGCGTGCCGGGTTCTATAAATACGCGGGACATATAAATGGAGGCCGGCAACGTAAACCATTGGCGCGTATCGGCTTTTTCTACCGCCGCCCCAAAAACATCCACCACCATTTCCGCCAACCAGCCAAACGAGTTATCCTTTCCTCTATCTCTTTCCATAGCGTGGCGCGCCTGCACGGCGGCTACTCTACGCAGAACGGCCCGCGTCGCAATCCGAAACCACATCCCCGGTAATTTTTCTTCTAAATCTTGAGTTACCAGTTCGCTTACATAACTCATAGGTTGCATGGCATAACGTTTGCCGGCAATTTGCACCGTGGAAGAAGTAATATAATACGGTTGGGTTTCCAGCACGGGGTAAGCAACCGTAATGGCAGATCCCATCAACCCGGCCGAAATGGCGTTTTGCACTTCGGGCGAAACGGTCCCCGCATCTTCCACCGGCGTATTGGCAAAAGATAAAATACGGTGCCAGGCCAGTTGGATGGTTTGACTCTTTTTAAGAGGCACCTGCCCTACGCTGTGCACAATAATCACTTCCCCTAAATTTTCCGGGTGATTGGGTACGGCAAAATGAGGGGCGGTCCACCCGCGTTTTTGATACGCGTTTAAGGCATTTTGGCGGGCAATGCGCGCATCTGATACGTCCCCGGTAGATTCAAAAATCAAACTGGCCATATACTGTACAAAGGGGTCGTCCGTGTATCCTTTCTTTTTTTCGCCGCGCAAATGGTCCAAAAAGAATACCGCTTTGCGTGCTTCTACCCCGGCGGAAGAGACATCCTTTTGGTTCAAAAAATTCATGGCCCGATAAAAAAACGTAAGTGCCGTTTCATAATCGGCCGCGTAATAGGGGGTGGCCAAATCGTTAATTAGTACGCGCGAGGCCGAGGCAGACACACTTTTAGTATAAGAATCGCTAATACGCGCTTGGGCATCTGCCAGCAAGGAATCACTTTGGGTATATTGGCCCGCATCATGCAATAAAGAGGCGCGGTCCAATTCATAGAGCAACGTATCGCGCTTGCCATACATGTGTTTGCGTTTGCTTTCCACCAAGTTGGCTGCCCGTTCAAATTTGCCCTGGGCAGCCAGCTCGTTTACTTCATATTTATAGCGCAAAGAAGGCGCCCCGCAGGCGGAGCATAGCAACACCCCACACATCACTAAAAGCGCCTTCTTCATACGTTTAGAAAGAAACTTTACTACGTTTTACGTATTTCTTAATTTGTTTTTGACCGTTCCATACAATCTGGTTGGTTTCAATATCAATCAGTTTGAGGTTGGCTTGATAGAAAACAAGCGCTTTGCTACCCGCTTGGTCTACCACGGAACTAAGTACGCCGCTAAGCATATAATCGGCCCCGATTTCTTTGCCAAAGGCTTTGCGGGTTTCTTCGCTGGCAAATTCGTCTTGTTCCAAACGTTCGGTGCGTACTTCTCCGCGTTCGTCTTTGGAAGCCACAAAGTTCACTTTGCCCGAGTTAATAAGCGCCCGTTGCATTTCTTCAATAAATACGCCCGTATTGATGTGTTCCATCGTTTTGTTGGTAACGGTGCCCACAATCAGGGTAGGCTCTTTGCCTTTTCTCATTAAAAACTTATTGTACCAACCGCTGTCTAAACAGTCGGTAATCATTTCTTGCGCCACCATTTGGGCGTCCGTATCGTTCCAGCCTCCGCTTACATCTTTGACGAGGTTGGTTTCCACACGTCTTACCTTGGGGGCACACGCAAAGATAAACGGTACCGCTAATAAAGCAATCAGTAGTTTTTTCATAGTATCTCCTTAATTAGATCTCCTATTTTATTGTAACAAATTATCCCGGTAAATTATTGCATATGCGCGCACAAATTTTGCCCGGCCCAATCTTCCGGCTCGTAGTTACAGGCCACCGTTCCGGCCGAGATGTCAATTTCCAACCACACTGGTAACTGTTTGTGTTTGGCGTGAATAAAATGCTCGTTTTCAAACGTAAATGTATACGCTTTGCAAGCAAGTTTCGTTTGCCCATCCTGGGCCAGCAACGGGCACGGCAGGGACAAATTTAACTTGCCAAATTGAGGGGTATATTGGCCGGCGGTTTGTTTATATGTTTCTTCCGCAAACGCTAACTTGCGCCCTAATTCGGCCGCTTGCAATAATTGTTTCGTGTCATGACGTTTGCTGTATTGCGGCCAAATAAGCGCAAAACAAAACGCCAGTATAATAAAACAACCTAATACAACTCTATAAACAGATCCTTGTTGTGAACGTAACATATATACTCCTCTCTTAATCTTACAAAAAAATAGTCAAGGCCACAAAATACCCTACCATCAGTGCCAACCCCGTAGGTACCGCCAAGCTGGCCCATTCGCGGCTTTTAATATCCAACTTTTCGGCAGCTACAATGTTCGGCAGATTCCCTTGAACAAGCATGCTGCCAAACGCCGCCAGCCCAATGACCATATACACTAAATCAGCCATAGAAATGGTGGGTACAATTTCAATGGCCGCCAATGTAGCGTTATCTATAATTACCGATACCGCGTTAGCCAAAAACAATACTTTCCCGCCCAGGTGCACAATCGTACTTTGGGCCAGGGGACGCAACCCCGCACTAATTAACGTAAGTGCGGCTACGAACATATAAATATGCCCGGTACGCCGCAAAATTGATCCGTAGGTTTCTTTATCTTCGCGGATATGCATTTGCAAGGTGGTTCCGGCATGACGGGCGGTATATCCCGCCGCCACAGCCAGCGCACAAACCGCCGGGAAAATCCACCCGAAGAAATGACGGAAAAGAAAGAAAAAATCGGCATGATGCGGTGGCCCGGCAAGCGCCTGATTGATTACCAACCCCATAGGTTCCGCCAAGGGCGTAAGTACCGCGCCCAGACCAATGGCATAGCAAGCAAACACCGTAATTTTGACCATGGTATTATGCTCCAAATTGACTACTTTTAATACTTCAGCCAATACCAGGGCAGATACGGTAACGCTCACTAACGAGGAAGACATCCCTAATACTAAAATAAGCAGGGCAAAACTATACCGCGGCTCCAAGGCCCGGAAGAAAGCAAACAAAACGCGGAAAATATAGCGCGAATAATTATTAAAAATAACGCTAACTACAACGACGATAAATGATACATACACCGGGGAAGAAAGCGTTTGGCGCACCAACTGCCCACTCCAGCCGCCGCTAATCGTAACCGCTACAGCCCCTACTACTAATAAAAAAAGTTCCAAGTGGCTTTCCACCCAACGCACGGTCAGCGGAAGGATGAGTAAACACAACGCCACCATCCCTAATAAAATATTTATCCCTAACGAAGTTTGCGCGACAACCTGTTCCATATTTATTATTTTAGCAAAATAGGACCATTGAGCCAAAACCCATATTTTAGTACAATACTTAAGTAAGATGTTTTACTTTATTAAGGAGAAAACAAAAATGAAAAAAGTATTATTTGTAGCGTTCGCCATCGCTTTAAGCGCTTCTTGGCCGACCAACGCTCAAGCCGCCGCGAATGATTGCGGTTGTGCTGCCACGGATGTAACCTGCATCAACAACTGCACCTTGTCTAAAGTAACCACATTGAGACAAAACATCCAAACCAAGAAAGAAGAAGTAGCCACCAAACTCGCCAACAAAAAAGCGGGCAAAGTTGCTGCCGATGCCAAAGCCAATGCGAAAGCTGCCGCTAAACAAGTCAAAGAAGATGCTAAAGCCCAAGCTGCTGCTAAAAAAGCGGATTTGAAAGCCCAAGCGCAAGCCAAAAAAGAAGAAGCTGCCGCTAAAAAGGCCGAATTAAAAGCCAACGCCGAAGCCAAAAAAGCCGAAGCCAAAAAAGCCAAAGAAGAAGCCAAAGCCAAAGCCGCTGCTAAAAAAGCTGAATTAAAAGCCAACGCTGAAGCCAAAAAAGCTGAAGCCAAAAAGGCTAAAGCCGAAGCCAAAGCCAAAGCTGCCAAAGCCAAAGCCGACGCTAAAGCTCAAAAAGAAGCTGCTAAACAAGCCGCCAAAGATGCTAAAGCCGCTTTGAAAGCCGAAAAAGAAGCTTGGAAGAACTTAGCCAAATAAGTTTTTCACGTAATAAAACTCCCCGGACAAAATCCGGGGAGTTTTTTGTTTGCAATTTTTTACTATTCACTCCGGTTCTATTTGCAGGAAGCGTGGCTGTCCCCTCACTGGGAAAACCTTAACAATACGCCACATTTAACATGGAATTTTCGAAAAAAATCCCCGGCAAAAGGCCGAGGGATAAGATAGAGTATTTCCTTACAGCAAGCGCGAGGCTTGGTCGGCCAGGCGGCTGCGTTCAGTCTTGGTAAACGTAATGTGACCGTAATTTTTTTGCCCTTTGAGGCGGTCCACCAGGTAGGTTAACCCGTTGGATTCCACATCCAAATACGGCGTATCAATTTGATACGGGTCGCCTGTTACCACTACTTTCGTGCCTTCGCCGGCGCGGGTAAGGATTGTTTTCATCTCGTGCGGCGTTAAGTTTTGCGCATCATCCACAATCATATATTGACCGGGTAATGACCGTCCGCGCATGTGCGTGACAGAGGCAATTTCAATCTTGCCGCTATCTAACAAATAGTGCGCTTTTTCTTCGCCTTCATCCGGGTTTTTGCGGTCGGCCAAGAAAGCCAAGTTATCATAAATAGCCCCCATCCAGGCTTCCAATTTTTCTTCCTTCGTGCCGGGTAGGAAACCTAAATCTTTCCCTACGGGGACAATGGAGCGGCATACCACCATGCGGCGGTAGGCATTATCATCCATCGTGCGCTGGAGTCCGGTAGCCAACGTAATTAGCGTTTTACCGGTACCCGCGGTACCCACTAACGTCACCAAATCCAGGCTATCATCCAATAGAAGTTCCATAGCAAAGCGCTGCTCTTTGTTAAGCGGTTTAATGCCCCACGCCACCGGCTCTTGCGAAGCAAGCGGGCGGAGTACAAAATCTCCGTTATTCGCTACGCGGCCAATCGCGGATTTTTTACTACCATCATTAGTTTTTAAAATTACAAACTGGTTGGCCATAAAGCGTTTCGGGTCAACGTCCAATTTCTTGGCACGGTAAAAAGCGTCTATTTCTTCGGGAGAGACTTCTAATTCGCTGACCCCGGTATAAAGTTCATCTACATTTACTTTATCAGTTGTGTAGTCTTGGGCAACCAATCCCAGGGCTTCCGCTTTAAGACGCATGTTAATATCTTTGGTCACTACAATCGTAGGGGCCGCGTTCTTTTTGTACGAGCCTTCCTTTTTACCCAGCGTATAGGCAATATTCAAAATGGCGTTATCCGCTTTGTTAAAGGCCATTGAGTACGGCAGCGAGTTCGGCAGATC
>ONQH01000015.1:0-5857 GCA_900319885.1 Candidatus Avelusimicrobium ruminicola | reverse complement strand
AGTATACCGCCGGCTTCTAACTTTACCCCTTCGTTAAGACGTCCTTTTTGGCGCAGTTCATCCAACATGCGCGATACCATACGCGCATTTTTCCCGCGGGTGTCTCCTTCCGTCTTAAAAGCATCCAGTTCTTCAATGACCGCCATCGGGATAATAATGTCGTTATCATCAAACGCACGGATACAGTTTACATCATGCAGTAATACGTTCGTATCTAAAATAAATGTTTTCTTCATATAGCCTCCATGGGCATTTTAGAAATAATTATAGTATAATCAATAAGGGGAAAGTATTCCCTTGTTCTCATTGTAGCATTATTTGGCGAATTTTATGAAATACCTTTGTATCCATGGACACTTTTATCAACCCCCGCGCGAAAATGCGTGGTTAGAAGAAATTGAACTACAGGAAAGCGCACACCCTTATCACGACTGGAACGCCCGCATTTGCGCGGAGTGCTATTCCCCCAATGCTCTGGCCCGCGTATTAAACGGAAACAAAGAACTAACCGATTTGGTAAACAACTATTCTCACATCAGTTTTAACTTTGGCCCCACGTTACTGTCGTGGATGGAAGCCAAAGAACCGGAAGTATACCAAGCCATTTTGGAAGCCGATAAACAAAGCCAGGCACATTTTTCCGGCCACGGCAGTGCGATTGCCCAAGCCTATAACCACATGATTTTGCCCCTCGCCAACGCACACGATAAAGAAACGCAAGTTAAATGGGGTATTTACGATTTTGAAAAACGTTTCGGCCGCAAACCCGAAGCCCTTTGGTTAGCGGAAACCGCCTGCAATACCGAAACGTTAGAAGTGCTGGCCGCTAATGGCATGAAGTATGTAATTTTGGCCCCGGGCCAATGCGCGCGGGTGCGCAAAATCGGCGAAGAAAAATGGCAAGAAATCGGCGCCGGTGTAGACCCCAAACGCCCTTATCAATGCAATTTACCCAGCGGCCAAAAAATTACTTTATTCTTTTATGACGGGCCTATTTCACAGGGGATTGCGTTCTCGGACACGCTTTCTTCCGGCGAGAAATTTGCCGGTAGACTACTTAGTACCTATAATAACACGGAAGAGCCGCAACTGATGCATATTGCCACCGATGGGGAAACCTATGGGCACCATCAAAAATTTGCCGAAATGGCCCTGGCCTATTGCTTAAAAACCGTTCAGGAAAAACCGGACGTGCAGTTAACCGTGTATGGCGAATTTTTAGCCAAAAACCCGCCGCAATATGAAGCCCAAATTCATGAAAACTCGTCGTGGAGTTGTTTTCACGGGGTGGAACGTTGGCGGGCAAATTGTGGGTGCAACTCGGGCATGCATGCAGGGTGGCACCAAAAGTGGCGCGCCCCATTACGGGAAGCCTTGGATTTTATCCGCGACGAAATGATCCACACATTTGAACGGATCGGCGGAGAATATTTCAAAAACGTATGGAGCGCCCGTAACGATTATATTGAACTTATTTTAGACCGTTCGCTGGATGCCCAACATAAATTTTTCTTGCGGCACGCGACCGAAAAAGCCTGGCGCGACCGCCCCACCGCACTGATGCTGCTGGAAATGCAGCGCATGGCTATGCTTATGTACACTTCTTGCGGGTGGTTCTTTGACGAAGTAAGTGGTCTAGAAACCGTACAAATTATGCAATATGCCTGCCGCGCCATGGAACTGAACAAAACATTAAGCGGGGTTGATTTGGAACCGGAATTTATAAAGCGCATGGAAAAGGCCCCCAGCAACTTGCCCGAAATAAAAAACGGGGCGGTGGCGTATGAACGTTATGTAAAACCGCAAGCCGCCAGTTTAGAGAAAATGGCGCTGTCGCATATTGTCACCCTGCTGGCCGACGAAACCGAAAACCCGCAACATGCTTACGCCTGCGACGTATTATATTACGAACCCACCAAATTAGCCGCGGGCAATATACAACTGGTTTATGGGCGTATTGCGCTAAAATCCCGCGTCACCCTAGAGGAGAAAAATATTCCGTTTGCGGTGCTTCGTAAAGGGTTTTCTCAACTATTATGTATGGCCGGGACCGATCAACCGGATAGCATTTTTGAACAATTAAAAAAATTGTTTGAAGCCAAAAAATACGAGGATTGTTCGTCCCTAATGCACCAACAATTCATTACCGAAATTCCCCTTAGCAGTATGTTTATGGATGTACGACGCAAGGTGGTCAATCAGGTCCTCAAACAATTAGATAACGAGTCTTCTAACGCTTATGATGAATTGTTTGAGAAACAATATCCCATTGTACGCGGATTACAATTACTGGGAACCCCCATCCCTGCCACTTTCCTACATTTGGCGGACTACGTCCTCACCCAAGACCTGGTAGAGCAGTTCCGCGCGGCCACCGTAAATGTGGCTGAAGTAGAAGAACTGATGGAAGATGTAAAAACGCTGGGGTTGGATGTTTCCCGCGGGAAAGTAGCGGATGCGGTTACGGAAAAATTAACCTTCTTATCCTTTGCTTTTGCGCGCAACCCGGCCGATAAAATAGCCGCCCATAAACTGGTAGAATTTTTGAACTATACCGAAATTTTCGGCTTTGTTCCCAACACCATTAAAGCGCAGGAGTTTGTCTACTTCGGGTTACGTGCCCTGGGCGAAGAAGCCAAAAAGAAAGACATTTTACGCGCGTTAGCACGCAAACTTAAAATTGCTTTGTAATTGCGGTAGAAACCTACTGTGGCAAACGACCGGCTAAAAATTCTGCCACGGGGCGAGTAAGTTTAATTTTGCTCAGCACAATTTTAATAGAAGCGGTAATCGGTACAGACAAGAACGCGCCGGGTGCGCCCCACAAGAGCGTCCAGAAAATAAGGGAGGCTACCACAGCCGCCGGATGCAAATCCATCCCCTCTCCCAAGAAACGGGGTTCTACCAAATTGCCGATGGTAAACTCAATGGCACTGAGCAAGCCTAACACTACAAAGAAGTTGGGGCCCAAGCCAAATTGTAAAAACAAAATCGGAATAGGCAAAAGCACGGCCACAATGGACCCTACACTGGGAATAAAATTTAACAGAAACGCAAACAGCGCAAAGACAGCCGCCAATTTAACGTGAAAAGCAAATAAAACGATAGCGGCTAAAATGGCGGTCACAATAGAGGCCATCAATTTGACGGACAAATAAACAGACACATTAGACAACATTTCTTTAATAGCCGGGTTGGTAATCGGCGGAGTTTTTTTGCTGCCGAATAAAAAGAACGTCATAAACAAAATAATAAGCGTAAAGTTAGAAGAAATACTAAATAATTTTCCGCCTACGTTACGCACCCAGTTAAAAACAGGGAGATCGTGCAAATACGCCACAATGACATTTTTATCTACCGGGATGCCATGTTCCTGGGCACTGTTTAACAGGTCGGATACGGTGGCAATTAAATTTTGGCGGTACAGTTCGGAGCCTTTCAAAAATTGTTCCACGGAATTTATCGTAAACATAATTACGCCCACAAAACACGCCACAAACAGCAAGATAGCCACCGTTAAAGCCAACCATTTAGGGAACGAAAACTTGTGCCGCAAAAACAACGTCATTTGCGCTAAAATGGTGTAAAGAAAAATGGAAATAATCAACGGGATCATCAGGGCCTTGGTATACACCAGGAAGGAAGCCAATACTCCCGCCGCAATAATAATAAGGCACACGGTACTTGTCTTAGAAAAATAATACAAAGGTTTATTTTGCATAAGGGCTCCTGTGTTGGTCGGTTTTGCGGGATATTTCCCGCGCTATAAACACTATTTTTCCCGTCAAATTTTGTATATCTGCCTGGCAGGCTGTCAGTAGCCACACATTGAGTTTAGCCGCTGTAAAACTTTTATAATCTTTACGAAAGCGGTCATACTCGGTGCCAAATTCATCACTTGCGCGGCTAAGCACCTTGGCGCGGCTGTTTAAGCCCTTTGCGCTAAGGGCCAAATCCCCCGTCCAACTTTTGCTGGGTATTTGACGGATTTGAGCGCGTAGTTCCGTCCAGACAGGTTCGCGCTTATCTAACGTATCGCGCAAATCCCGCACAAACTGATTAAATTCTTCGGCAAAATTTGTATCGCGCACTTCTATATTTTTGCGCAGTTGTTGCACAATTTGCTGCAGGCGTCTGCCAAAATCGGCCAGGCGCGTAGTTTGCTGCTGCACAAAAATACGCAGTGCCTCACTTTGGACAGAGGTTTTTTCTACTAATTCTTCAGGCGTCATAACGGAAATGATAACGTAAAAATAGAACCCAGGCCCCGGTCCGACACGACACTGACGGAACCATGGTGTAGGCTGGCAATGCGTTGCACCATGGGCAACCCCAATCCCCAGCCGCTGACTTGTCCGGTAAAGTAATCATCTACCTGATAAAAAGGCTCAAAAATTTGCCCTACATCTTGGGGGCGAATCCCTACCCCGTAATCGCGCACGGAAATAGAAATACTGTCGCCGTGGTGGGCCACTTGCACTTTGATAATTTTTTCCATCTTATTATTAAATTTAATGGCGTTTTCCAACAGTTCGCATACCGCTAAACGCAGCATATTTTCGTTGGCCTGCAGGGTCAGTTGTATGGAGCAATCTATCTCTACAAAGGTTCCCCTTTTAACGCCTTTTCCCTGTTGCGTAGGCAAAGGGCCTTCGTCCTGTGCAATCACTTTAGAGGCACACTCTTTAATCAATTCTTTTAGGGGCAGGCTTTGTTTTTCTATATGTTGGGCATCCGCGGTGATTACCTGATTAAACGCCATCAGTTTATCCACCAAGGAGGACATACGGCTTCCCTGTTTGTTAATTTCTTCTAAGGCTTTGGTAGTAAACGGGGAAAAATTTTCCTTCTCCGCTTGCGACAATACCGCCTCCGAATACCCATTGATAATGGAAAGCGGCGTACGCAATTTGTGTGAAATTAACGAAAGTGCCTTTGCCGACAACGCTTCATTATCCGTCATATTACACCCTTAAAACGTAAATTTTAACTGCGCGTAGAAAATATCCCGTTTGTTATCGTTATGTACCGTGCGCAAGTGGTTATACGCCAGGTCAACCATCAAACGTTCGGCCAGCACAAACGAATTGCCCACCACAAAGGAATGTTCCGGATCGGCTGTGTAAAACTCGCCAAAACGGTAACTCAAATAAATCGTGGCCAGGCGGTCCACCCACATACGGGTTAAACGCCCGCCCACCGTATATTTAGGCAGTTCGTGCACGATGTCATAACTCTGCAAGAAAACCAAATCTTGTTGGTCCAAAATTCCGCGCCAAGCCTGCACCCCGGTAATACCGTCCGGATATTGGAAGGCAGTCCCTATCGCTTCAAAACTAAAAGCGCGGAAGAAATTTTTATGTAAGCCCAAGGTATAGGCCGCTTGCGAATAATATTGATCGGACGCGGCTTGCCCTTCCTTCCACAAGGTTCCTTGTTGACGGGCAAACGCCGCCCCTAAAAAGGCGTGCGAGTAAAGTTCGTTTAAGGAATCATCTTCCAACGCTACGATTAACTTGCCCGATACGCCAAAAGCATTATATTCTTTGTCATCACTTTTATTTTTGAAATAATAAAACGGAGTGACGTGCAAAGAGAGTAAATCTGTTTCAAGTGCAAGCGGAAGTTTTACTTCATAAATAGGGTCTTTGAAGGCATCCTCTTTGGCCCATTTTCCTTCTACACCCGCCGTAAAATTTAAGGAGGGTTGCCATAGCACGCGCGCTTTTACTTGATTAAACGCATTGGAACCCGCATATTCTGCTGCGCCGGTAACCGAGCCGGCGGAAACCATCAGGGAACACATCCCTAGCATTACTAGAAGCAATAGAAATTTTTTCATATATTTTATTTAAAA
>ONQH01000152.1 GCA_900319885.1 Candidatus Avelusimicrobium ruminicola | reverse complement strand
TGTTTGAATATGTGGATGGACAAACGTTAGAAACACGCCTGGATATTGACGGGCGGTTGCCGTTCTCTAAAGTGAAACAAATTTTCAAAGGCGTATGCGAAGGGTTACAATACGCGCACAACCAGGATATTATTCATTGTGATTTGAAACCCAGCAATATTATGATTTTGGAAGATAGCAGTGCCAAGGTCATGGATTTTGGCGTAGCCAAAAAAGTGGACAATCAAACCGGGGCGCGCACCGTAGCGGGTACGCCGGCGTATATGGCACCCGAACAACAACGCGGATTTATGCGCAAACAGTCCGACGTGTATTCATTGGCTCTGTGTGTATATGAAGCCTTGGTGGGGCAGGTTCCCTGGACGGTGAAAGGCTTTGATATTGCTAAAAAGAAAATTGTCCCGGCCTCTAAATTGGCTCCGCATATTCCGCCGGCGGTGGATGAAGTGCTGTCAGATGCTCTCAAAGAAGACCCGGCTGAGCGTATCCAATCGGTACAGGAATTTTGGAACCGGCTGGATATGATTAAACCGCTGGATGACGATAAGCCGGAAATCACCCATTATTAAACCTAAAAAACCCCGCTTTAAGCGGGGTTTTTGTTAATGCGTCAGCGTTTGCAAAGCGTTATCAAAAATCACTTCCAACGTGCGGAAAATCGGTCGTTCGCCAAAGTGTGTATCCCACTTAAAGTGATCCAGTTTATCGCTAATGCCGTAAGCGGCCACCCCGCGCACTTTGCGTTTTTGGCAGACCGCGTAAAAAGCGGCTGTTTCCATTTCCACCGTCAGCACATCTTGCTTTTGGTAGTGTTTAATTTCTGCTTTGGTTTCGCGGAAGATGGCATCGGTGGTCCAGTTGTGCCCTACATGGAAATTTAACTTGTTTTTCCGCAGACACCCGGCTAATTTTTTGAGAATTGTTTGGTTGGGTTTGGCTGTTTCGGCGGTTACATAGCAAGGCGAAGTACCGTCATCACACAGGGCCTCGTCGGCTAGTACAATGTCGGCCGGCTCTACTTCTTCTTGTAAACTGCCCGCCAGGCCGATAAACACAAATTCTTTTACGCCTAGGGCAATTAACATTTCCAACTTCATAGCCATAGAAGGGGCCCCGCAGCCAAAGTTAGTTACGTAGCAGACGTTTTTCCCTTCCAAAACGTAAATATCCATTTCACAAGTATATTTCTGCCATTTACTATGGGAAGTAACATATTTGGTGAGGGAAGAGATCGGGCAAATAATTGCCTTGGCGGGCAGTTTTAACCCGCGCGCTAAATGGGCCACATAATTTGGGGCCGAAAAAATGCCCGGCAAAGCCGGCTTTTTGTTTTTAGGAAATAATAGTTTCATAGTTTTGTAAAATTACCTATATACTATATCAAAAATAAAAATGGGGTGCTTGTCTGCAGACGGAATTTTCGCATAATAAAAGTTGCGTTTTGCGTGCAAATAGTGCTATTATTTAGTGAGAGGGAACGATATGCTCAAAGAATATAAGATTGCCGATAAAAAACTGGTGGAAACGCAAGACAAACACGCCCAAGTGTTTGTATACACCAACCCCACCGCGCAAGAGCAACGCTTTTTAATTGACACGTATCAAATTGACGAGCATACCCTAGCCAGTGCCCTGGATCCGGATGAACAACCGCGCTTGGAGTTTGAACCGGAACATACGGTGATGATTTATAAACGCCCTAAAAATTATTCCGGCAAAGACCAGTTGGAGTTCAAAGTCGCCTCGGTGGGGATGTTTTTGTTTAAGGATAAACTGGTGATTGTGCTGGCGGAAGATATTCCGCTGTTTGTGGGCAAACGTTTCCAAAGTGTCAGTTCTGTTAAAGAAGTATTTTTGAAACTGGTTTATAATTCCATTTCCCATTACGTAGAACACTTACGCATTATTCACATGATTTCGGAAGCAATTGAAGACAAAATCACCGATTCTATGGATAACCGCTATCTGCTCAATTTATTTAGTTTGGTAAAAAGTTTGGTCTATTACGCCGAGGCTATTACCTCCAACGGGTTCGTATTTGAAAAAACACGCACCCTGGCCAACCGCATTGGATTTGATGAAAAAGATGTGGAAATGCTGGACGATATTATTGTGGAAAACAGACAATGCAAAACGCAGGCGGATATTTACTCCAACATTTTGGCGCAGTTATTGGATGCGCGTGCTTCTATCGTCAACAACAACTTAAACCAACTGATGAAAAAATTAAACGTGGTAACCATTTGGATGATGGTGCCTACCTTTGTGGTAAGTGCGTATGGGATGAACGTAGCCTTGCCGATGGCCCAACATCCGCAAGCATTTTGGATGCTGATGGGCGTATGTTTAATGCTGGTATGGCTGGTGATGCTGTACTGGCGTCATAAAAACTGGTAATTTTATCAAAATCTATAGAGGCAGACACTCTTTGTGTCTGCCTATTTTTTTGCCGGGAAGTTGTGACTGTTTATTTTTGATAAAGGCCAGTCCGCTTGATTTGTTTTTTTTTTTTCTTATAATGGGCTATGCGACGATTTTGTTTTGTATAAA
>ONQH01000036.1 GCA_900319885.1 Candidatus Avelusimicrobium ruminicola | reverse complement strand
GCGGTTTTTGCCTTTCATTGCGCTACCCTTCAAACAAAAACATCGCTGCGCCTTTCGATCCCCCACGGATACCAAGCAGTTGGTATCCTGTCTTCCCTAAAATTAAAAAACCCCGCCTGAGCGAGGTTTCAAATTTCAGCCAAGACGGGGGATCGAACCCCGGACCTGCCGCTTACGAAGCGGCTGCTCTACCAGCTGAGCTATCTTGGCATACAAATCTTTACTACCTATATATTTTACTAAAAATTGTGTGGCTTTGCACTTAAATTTTGTGTGTGAAAATAAAACCCCGCCGGTAAGGGCGGGGTGGTGTAAGAAAAAGAGCAACCTAGATGGTCATAATTTCATTTTCTTTTTTCTTGATGACTTGGTCAATTTGTGCAATAAATCCATCCGTCGTTTTTTGCACGTCGCCTTCGTAGCGTTTCAAATCATCTTCGGTAATTTCGGCGGATTTTTGGGCTTTTTTGAGTTTATCCATTATATCCCGGCGGACGTTGCGCACCGCGACCTTAAAATCTTCGCTCATTTTAGAAATATTCTTGGCGAGTTGTTTGCGGCGTTCTTCCGTCATAGAGGGAAGGGTAATGCGGATCACTTTGCCGTTGTTTACGGGGCTGGCACCCAAGTCTGCTTTTTGCAACGCTTTATCAATATCGTTTAGGGAAGAAATATCCCACGGTTGGATTTCTAATGTTTTGGCATCTAATACATTGATAACCGCCATTTGTTTGATGGGGGTGGGGGTACCGTAATAATCTACGCGTACATTTTCTAACAAGCCGGCGCTGGCACGTCCGGTGCGGATAGTAGCCAAATCGCGTTCCAAGCGGGCGACGTGTTCGGCCATTTCAGTTTTTGTATTTGCAAGTAAAGCAGCAACTCCTTCCATAGTATCCTTCCTTTTAAGTAAGATTTTCTTTATTATAGCATTTTAGTTCAAGGGGAAGTATTTCTTCTAAAAGGCCCAATACCTCCATAGGTCTAATGCCTTAATAAAATGGGTCTAAAGACACTCGATTACAAGTGGATTAGTTTCTATAATAAAAATATATGCCGGGTAAACAAATAAAATGCTGTCAATTGGGGTTGTTACTTGTATTGCTGTGCACTTTTAGTGCTTACGGCGGGATAGGTTCTGTTAAAAAAACAGGCAAAAAGGGGATTGTTTACCAGGTTGCCCGTCGTGTATTTCATGCTAAGTCCCGAGCGCGGTTTCCCCGGCAGATTAGCCTGCACAGCCGAATAAAAAGCGTTTCCTTAACGTCTAGCAAGCCTACAAACTTTACACGTTCACCTAGGTTGTGGGATGCTCCCTCTGGGCAAGCAAGCAATCTGCTTTCCCGTAGCATGCAACAAAAAGTGGCCCGGCAGGCACGTGCGTATTTGGATGAAATAGATTGGGCACGGGTTCCGCAGCAACCGGCCTCTTACAGCAATGTAAAGCGCGGCATTTGTACCTTAGGGAATTTAACCCGGATGAGCGAAGAACAATACGCTAGAGGCAAGGAAGCCTATGAGCGTGCGGTGAAATATATGCAAGAAGTCTCCAAGGCTATCAACGCCGAAATTTATTATTTAGGTACTCCGGAAATGGTGTCTTTGTTTCCTGAACAAATCCGCCAACGTCTTAGTGAAATTTCCCACGGGCAAGATTTGGTGGCCGATGCCCGTGCTATATGGGGGGATAATTATACATTAGTACGTGTGGCTACTTATTGGAAAAATATGCGCGATGTGTATAGCACGCTTGGAACGGGTATGTTGGATATGATGGAACATGGAAAGTTGGAGACTGTAAAACGCCCGGACGGCCATGTGTACGTAGCCGAAGAGTTTGGCTTGGTGTCGGAAGGGATAAAGGCCGAATTACCGCAAGTTGATTGGCGTGACCCGGTATCCTGGTTTGGCGTATATACCAAAGGGGCCCTTCCGGAGCGTTTGCGCGTGGCTGTGTTGCAAGACGATAAAGACGTAATTGCCAGTATGAAATCGTTAAAAAAACGGGCGGGTTTACGAAAATGGACCTTGGATTTTTATGACGATCCGGAGGTTTTTCTAAATCAAGGGGCCTATGCGCAGTACGATATGATTTTAACAGATGTGTTAATTCAAAATGGGGGCGGACGTTATTTGGCCCGCCAACTGCGTAGCCGCGGCTATGAAGGAAGTATTTTAACGTTGTCCGGTTTTGAAGTTACCCACGGGGGCGAAGATTTTTTCAGAGACGGAATTGACGGGATGATTAGTTTGGGATGGACGCCCAACTTGACTGAGCGCATTTGGGCGCGCCTCAATAACTATTTTATCTTAAAGAAAAAATACGGGTGGACACACTAGACTCTTTAATTGGTAAGGAAGTATCTATGCTAAGGAAAAACAGAAGAATTAGTAAACTTATTTTGTTGACGCTACTATGCTGTGCACCCAGTGCCTATGCCGGGGTTTATCCTAAAAAACCCCTCAAAGGAGTACGGATTGTTCCGCAAGCAAGACGTATTTTAAATGCGGGCAAGTGGAAGCAAACGGGCCGGGCCCCTATCTCAACCGGTCGTCAATCTACCCAGGCTGCCGTCAATACAGGTAAGGCGGTTGCTACACGTCCGCCGCTTACGCGTGCTACACTAGTTACAGAACCGATTTCTTCTTTCCCCGTGAACTCGTTGTCCCGGCGGATGCAGCAAAACCTCGCGCGGGAAATGCGTCCTTACTTATACAGTTTTGATACTTACATCGCCCCGGAACGTCCCCCGGCTTTTGATGATGTATATGGCGGCGTGCAGAGTGCCGGGAATTTAACTGAAATGAGTAAGCAGCAAATGGCCGTTGCGCAAAAAGCGCACCAAACGGCTATGCAACAAGTACGTGAGGTAGCCAAAACCGTCAATACCAATATTTATTATTTGGGTACCAGTGAGACGGAACATTTGTCACCGGAATATATCCGCCAAATGGTAGGGGATATTGAAGTCGCGCAAGATGCCGTTGCCGGCGCACAAGTAATTTGGGGACAGGAACCTAGTTTGGAGAAAGCCTCCCTCTATTTACAACAAGTGCGTCAATTTTATTCCATGCTGGGAACGGGCATTTATGAACATATCAATCCCATAGCCAATCCGGTTATCAAACGGGCCGACGGACATGTGTATAATGCGGAAGAATTTGGTCTTCGCTCACGTCAAGATACCCACGAAATTCCGCGCGTTACTACTGCTGAGCAGGCCGCATGGGTGAATAGTACCTATGGTGAGTTACCCCAACGTATGCGGGTAGCAGTGCTGCAAGATGATAAAGCCATCATTAACGGTCTACACGTGATGCGGCAAAGGGTCGGATTAAAAGATTGGACAATGGATTTTTATGAGGACCCGGAAGCATTTTTGGGAAGTCCAAAAGCGTTGCAGTATGATATGGTGTTAACGGATGTGCTTATTAAAAATGGGGGCGGACGTTATTTGGCCCGTCAATTAAGGAGCCGCGGTTATGAGGGTAGTATTATAACTATATCCGGTTTTGAAGCATCCGCTCATAGCGGGAAATCTTTTTTTGCCGATGGCATTGACGGGATGATAGCCCTGGGGTGGGTCACCGATTATGCCGATAAAATTTGGTATAGTCTTACCAAGTATTTCAAACTGAAAGCCGAGCATGGCTGGCTTCACTAGTCTACGCAACTTGTTATACCTATAAAAAAACCCCACTCGCAAGAGTGGGGTTTTAGCAATAGTAAAACTCTTAGTTGTTGGTTACTTCAAGTTCTACACGGCGGTTTTGATAGCGGCCTTCAGCGGTTTTGTTGGTGGCAATTGGGTTGGCAGCGCCAAAACCAATGTAGGACACGTTAGCAGCCGGGATGCCGTCTTGTACGAGGCGTTCGGCAACGGAGTGAGCGCGGCGTTCGGACAGATCCATGTTGTAAGCAGCATTACCTAAAGAGTCGGTATAACCGGCTACGCGCACTTTGGCATTAGGATATTTTTTCAAAGCGGCGGCTACTTGATCAACGGTGGAGGTGGATTTGGCATCCAAGGCATCGCTGTTATATTTGAAATTGATCGGTTCTTTGAAAGACAATACCGTGGCTTGGGCAGTTTGTTTTACATTGGCTACTGCGGCAATAGCGGCATCATTTTCTACTTTCGGGGCCGGGGCCGGAGCCGGGGCGGGAGCCGGTTTGGCAGCCACTACAGGGGCCGGAGCCGGAGCTGCTTTGTGGCATTTGGGGCATTTGCAACCCGGTTTGTGTTGTTTGTGGGTGCATTGGCAGGCAGGTTTATTGGTATATCTGCCGGCGGTTTGAGTGGTGCATTTGGCACAATGGCAGGCGCCTAAAAATAAAGCGGCGGCCAAAACAGTCATTACTTTTTTCATGCGTTTGAGTCTCCTTATTAAGATGTACATCTTACCTACATTTTACAAAATCTGGCAAGTTGGTGCTCCCTTTTTTTTCATTAGTTTGCGGTAAAGCATATAAATGGGCTCGTGGAACTGGGGATGCACAAAATCCGGCAAGATATAAGAGAGGGGTTTTAACACGAATTCCCGCTCTGGGATGCGCGGATGGGGGATAAATAAGGTATATTCGGGGGTGTCCTCAAAAATCACTTTATCCTCATAAAATAGAATATCTAGGTCAATCACGCGCGGCCCGTTGGGGAACGTCGGCACGCGCCCCAGGTCTTTTTCCAGTTGTTTAAGGGCCCGTAACAGCGGCATAGGTTCCAGGACGGTTTGCAGTATAAGCACCGTGTTTACGAAATCTGCCTGGTGGGAGTATCCTTCCGGTTTAGACACAATATAAGGGGCCACTTCGCCCACCGTTCCCACCTGTGCTAAGGCTTGGATTGCGCGGTCTAAATTTTCCTTGGGGTTACCTTGATTACTCCCTACTGCCAAAATGACTTGTGCCATTTAATTCTCTCCTGTATATGTAATCCAGCGGTCGGGTGCTTCACATACTTTGACGCAGGTTAGTTGCGCAAATTGGGCGCGCACAGTATTAAAAATCCAAATGGCCAGGGCCTCGGTAGTGGGATTTTCAAAAAGCGTGTTCAGGTTCGCCTTTTCTAAGGGCGACGTAACAGCCCGTGCCAAAAAATCTTGCAGGACACGAAAATCAATTAAATATCCCTCTTTATTAAGCGGCCCGTGGAAGGTAACCTCGTACGTAAAGGTATGGGTATGGGCGGTCTCGTTTAACGTACCACCGTGGGCGTGCGCGGCGGTAAATTGCCCGCATTGGGTAAGATAGACTTGGGTCATTGGGCGGCCTCCAATTCAGTATAAAAATCCATCATTTTGCGGGTATCGCGTACGTCGTGTACGCGCAAAATGTCCGCTCCGTTTTGTAAGGCCACTAAATTAGCGCAAAGAGTTTGTGCTTTTCGTTTGGGGGGCAGTTCGCGCTTTTGCGCTAAAAATGTTTTGCGTGATAGGCCCACCAGCATCCGTACGCCCAGCGTTTTGAAATCATCTAGGTGTTTTAACAGGGCGTAGTTTTGCTCGCGCGTTTTGGCAAAGCCAAAGCCGGGGTCTATGATGATTTGAGTGTTCGTTAATCCGCACGCCTTGGCTTGGGAGACTTTTTGCGCTAAAAAGTCGCGAATTTCGCCCAGTAAATCGGTGTAATCGGTTAGTGTTTGCATGGTTTGCGGCGTGCCGCGGCTGTGCGTGATGACGACTTGCGCATTGTACTTTTTGACAAGGGAAAAGAGTTCCGGGTCCGGCGTGCCGCTTACGTCGTTAATGATTTGCACTCCGCGTTTAAGGCCTTCTGCCGCCACCGGAATTTTTACCGTGTCTAAAGAGAGCGGAATTTTAGGCCATTGGGCGTGCGCGGCCTCAATTAAAGGCAGTACGCGGGCCAATTCTTCTTCGGCAGACACCGGGGTTGCCCCCGGGCGGGTAGATTCGCCGCCAATGTCTAAGATGTCAGCCCCGTCGGCTAAATAGTCTGCGCACTTTTTAAGAAGCGCGGGGAGATTATTTTCCGGGTTTCCGTCGTAAAAAGAATCGGGCGTGGCATTTATAATGCCCATGAGCTGTGCCATAGGGCTCCTATTTAATCATTTCTAAAAATTCGCTGCGTACTTCTAACTTCTTAAATGCTCCGCGAATCGCGCTCGTTACCATGACCGCGTTGTGCTTTTCAATCCCGCGCGAGCTAATGCACATGTGTTTGGCTTTGCAAACCACCATTACGCCGTGCGGGTGGAGGGTTTCCATTAAACTGTCGGCAATTTGGGCCACCAGTTTTTCTTGAATTTGCAAGCGGCGCGCAAACACTTCCACCAGGCGCGCCAGTTTAGAAATGCCCAGCACACGCCCGTTGGGTAAATAGCCAATGCTAATAGTGCCGAAAAAAGGTTGCAGGTGGTGTTCGCACGTGGAGTAAAACTCTATGTCTTTTAAGACGACCATTTCTTCGCACGAACCTTCCACAAAGGTTTTGAGTACATCTTGCGGTTTCTGTTTGTAACCACCAAAAAGTTTATCCCAACTTTTTACAATGCGTTTGGGGGTTTCCAATAAACCCTCGCGTGACGGATCATCCCCAATATAGGCCAAAAGTTCGCGGATATTTTCCAGTGCTTGTACTTCGGTTATTTTACGTTTAGCATTTTGTGCAGTTGCACGCTTAGGCGCGCGCTTGGATGTTGTTTTACCAGTTTTAGGCATAGGGCAATGTTCTCCTGTAAATTATCTAAGGGTTGCAAATAAAGGGTCGTTTTTTCGTTCTCGTATGGGTAATATTTTTCTATTTCTTTCAAATCGGTTTGTTGGCCTACGACTAATTTAATCACGTCGGCTTTTTGCAGCATCTCTTTAGATACGGTTTTTTTGGGCGAAACGCACACAAAGTCGGCGTGGCTGACGTCGCAATCTTTGGCTCCGTTCGTTTCCAAGTGAACGATATGCCCGGCTGATTTAAGTACACTAATTAGAGATGGCAAATCTTGCTCGGTAGGTTCTCCGCCCGTGATAACTACCGTCTTGCAAGGATACTGGGCCAGGGCCACTAAAATTTGCAAACTGTTTAGGGACGTTCCCGGGGCAAAAGCGTACTTGGTATCGCAAAAATCGCACCCCATACTGCACCCCGAGAGGCGCAAAAATACGGCGGGCATCCCCGTGTGGCGGCCTTCGCCCTGAACGGAATAAAAAATTTCGCTAACGTTCCAAGATAGCGGCGGCATTTTCGCTCTCCCACACTTCAATAGATTTAAGTGTTAAATTTTTCTCCGCCAACGCGGAGGAAATTTTATCAAATAGGTATTGTGCCAAATTTTCCGCGGTGGGGTTTTCCACGAAATCATTTAAGAATTGGTGGTCCGGCAGATTGTCATCCAACAGTTTTTTTATTACTTTGAAATCGCACACCATGCCGTCTTCACGCACGGGGCCTTCTATGATAAAGACGGTTTTCCACGTGTGACCGTGCAAATCGTGACAGGGCCCGTTGTATTTAGGCAGACGGTGAGCGGCAGAAAAAGAGCGGATGAGTTTAATTTTCATGGGGTATCTCCGGCAAGGTATTAAAAATTTGCTGTGCATAAATAATGCACACAATCAGTTGCGCAAACGTGAATAACGGAACGGTTATCCACAAGTGAACAAAGAAAAGTACGCTAAGCGGCCCCAGTAAAAATGCGGCCCATTTGAGTAGCACCGTTTTGGGCAGCAGTACCCGTTTTAACGCGCTAAAAAAGAATAACACACCCAGGGCCATACAATAATCAAACACTAAAAATAAAAGCAGAAGCAGTACCGCAGTCAGAAAAAGGGCCACACGTAGCGATACGGTTAAGGCCGGGGTGTACTTTTCAATGGTTTGCGCGTCCGAAGTAAAATTTAGATTTTTGGGGAGGTCTTGCGTTTGTAAGCCGGAAACCGAAGGCATGTAAAGTTGGTTGCGGTGTACCCAAGCCAATGTCAGAACCATCAAGAGATCAGATCTCTTCCAGATGTGCCGCGGAAAGTTTTTTAAGAAAACGGGCAAATTGTTTTTCACAAAAGACCCGGTAAAAAAGAACAAAACAAGCGTACTTAATAAAAATAGATACACCACAAACCCTATCACCGGCAACAAACGCAACTGCGCCAAGCGGTGATAAAACCGAAAAGAAAATAATGTCTTAAAATGAATAAACAACATATTTATATTATAGCAAACGCTTTTTGCGTTATTTGCGGGTGTTTTTATCTTGGCAAGTAATTTGCGAACCTAAGAAATAGATTTGGTTTTTCTTAAATACGCAGGCTAGTTTTTTGGCTTGCGGTTCCCCCGGGGCCGCGTCCGGCAGCGGTTGCCAACAAGCAATGCGGGTACAGGTATAGGTTTTGCCGCATTCCGGGAAGGAAGAGGATGGAAAATTGGTAATAAACCAAGAAAAATCTAAATTGTATTTAAGCGTCTGCAGAAAATTATCACACGTCAGTTTCCCGGTAAAATTACATTTAGGCTCGGCGGTGGTGTCTTGGGTAGTAACAGCCTGGTCCAGCAGCGTATAGCGTTCCTGGTCCATCGGATCGCCTTCCACGCGGTAGACATCAAAACAGGTAAATCCCGGGGTTTGGTCCTTGGTGCAGGTAAAGGGGTTTATGATATCGGCCCCGGGGCATGTGTCCGTTACTTGCAGTGCATCCGTAGTTAAGTATTGCGCCGGCGCACGTTGGGTACGCGGTTTGTAAGTTTTTTTATCGGCCCCAAACGCAGGTAACATGAGTAGTAAACACAAAATCAATCCGCCGTATTTCATATAAAAGAGTATAGCAAAAAGGAACTGTTTTTGAATAGGTTTATTGACAGATAGCGGGGAATTTTTTACACTATCAACAGGAGGAATCTATGAAGAAACAGGGGTTTACCCTTACGGAATTGTTAGTAGTAGTGGTGGTGGTAGGTATTTTGGCCTCAGTGGTTCAACCCAAATTTCACAAGGTAGTTGAGACGTATAAGGCCCTGGAAGCCGAACGCATTATGGCGGCTGTACGTAGTGAACAAACGGCGCGCTGTACCCTGGATAAAGACTATACGAAAGAGCCGCGTAAGTTGGTATCTATGCCGGCCCATGATAGCCGGAATTTTGCCTACGAATTAACTAAAACAGGAATGATTGCGAACAATTTAACTAAAAACTATTCTCTAGTGATGCCTTCTTACCAGCATGGGTCTATTTGTTGCCAAGCCCAAAATGCCAAGGCGGACAGTTACTGTAGCGAGTTGATCCGAAATTACCAGGATTGCACAATAAGAATTAAAGATGATACTGGATGTGATGCGCCGGACAATTGATTAGCCTGCCTCTATCTTTTGATAAACCCCCTGTCTCAAACAGGGGGATTTTATTGGCTGATAAATGCTACAATATAAATATATGGCAAAATTAGTACGTGGATTTCGTGATATTTTTGAACCTCAAGCAAATGCTTTTACAGAACTGGAAAACTGCGCGCGTGGCGTGTTTTCCACCTACGGTTTCGGTGAATTGCGCCTGCCAACGGTAGAACTCAAGGAATTATTTGTAAAATCTACCGGGGAAACGACCGATATTGTACAAAAAGAAATGTACGCCTTTGAAGATGCCGGGCATCGGCAGTTGGCCATCCGCCCCGAGGGTACCCCCGGTGTGGTGCGTGCCTATTTAGAAAACAATTTTGTACAAAATGCACCGGTGCAAAAATTCTATTATATCGGTAATATGTTCCGGGCCGAACGTCCGCAAGCGGGCCGTTACCGCGAATTTGAACAAATCGGGGCCGAATATATTGGCAACGCGGCTCCTGCTGCGGATGCGGAAGTAATCTTGATGCTCAAAGATATTGTCGCCAAGTTCGGTGCCAAAAATTACGTGGTTAAAATCAACAGCCTGGGGTGCGACAAATGCCGCCCGCTCTATCGCCAGGCACTCATTGACTTTTTATCCAAAGAAAAAGACACGTTGTGTGAAAACTGCCAAGTACGCTTGGAGAAAAACCCTTTGCGCGTACTAGATTGCAAAATTGACGGTAGCCGTTTTGCGGGGCGCGTGCCTACCATGAAACTGTGCCCGGAATGTCAGGAACATTTTGATACGGTACAGGCGTTACTGAAAGGGAAAATTGATTTTGTGGTAGACCCCATGTTGGTGCGAGGGTTAGATTATTATTCCCGCACCGTATTTGAATTTCAAGCGGGGGATGTGTCGCAAAATGCCATTGCGGCCGGCGGACGTTATGACAGCCTCATTAAAAATATGGGCGGCCCGGCTACCCCAGCTATCGGATGGGCCATGGGCGCGGAACGCGTGATTTTAGCCCGGGGCGAACAACCGGTCAGCAAGCACAAAAGCGTGTGTATGGTCTCGTTGGAAAAAACCTGTAATCAAACCGCTTTTAATTTTATGCAAGAACTCCGCCGGGCGGGCGTACGCACGGAAGGGGGGCTGTTTGACAAAAACGTCAAAGGCCAGATGAAACAGGCGGACCGCTGTGGGGCATCTTACGCGCTGATTTTAGGCGGGGATGAACTTGCCAAACAAGTCATTACGCTAAAAGATTTAACTACGGGCGAACAAAAACAAATCCCGTTTGCCGAGGTTGTAAGTGAGGTAAAAAAATTAGTATGAAACGGACCAACTATTGCGGCGATGTAACCGCTGAATTTTTAGGAACGAAACAAACATTGTGCGGCTGGGTCAATTCCTACCGCAACCACGGGGGCGTGCTATTTATTGACTTGCGTGACCGCAGTGGTATTTGCCAAGTGGTGGTGGAGCCCAGCAGTCCTTTTTTCAAAGAGGCCTCCGGGGTGCGTAATGAGTACGTGCTTGAGGTTACCGGTACGGTGCAACGCCGCATTGACGGAGCCGTTAATAAAACCATGAAAACGGGTGAAATTGAAGTAGTGGCGCAAGATTTTAAGGTGCTAAATACTTCTATTGCTCTGCCGTTTGATGTGGATAAATCGCGCGGTGCAAGCGAGGAAATCCGCTTAAAGTACCGCTATATAGATTTGCGCAACCCCAAGATGTTTGCCAACTTGTATTTGCGTCACCGTATTGCGCAAGCAGCAAGACGCTATTTAGATGCGAATGGTTTTATTGAGGTGGAAACCCC
>ONQH01000034.1 GCA_900319885.1 Candidatus Avelusimicrobium ruminicola | reverse complement strand
ATAACCCGAGGGTAAACGCCGCGTACCGGGGATGAGCGTTTTGGCGTACATAAAGTCGGGCAGGCGGCCGGTTTCGCGCAGCGGGTTTAAGATGATGGCTTGCGCTTCTTCCAGCGGTAAATAGTACAGGTATTCAATGATGTTATTCATTTGCTTGGGAGACATCCCTTCAATGGCTTCTACCTGATCGCGCGGGGTGAAGTGCCCGTTTTTGAAAAATTCCAACCAGTCGCGGATGAGTTGTTCTTCTTCCAACAAGCCGGAAGGATAACGTCCGTGAAATAAATTGCGTTGTGGCGTGCGGCCTTTGCCTACAATGCTCAGGTTCTCGCCCGCGGTGGCCGGTTGGGTTCGGGTAAAGCGTGCGTTGACCCGGGCAATAGCACGTTCAATCGGTAGTGTCATACGGGCCATTTCAGTAGTAGAAAGCGGATTGATGCGCGCACGAACCGGAGCCGCGTGAGGCGGCGTGTGGGGTGTAGGCGTAGTCACTTTAGGACGGCGTTGAAGAAGACGGGAAAGATTCATCCGTGCGTTTTTCGCAAGTCTTCCCAGTCCGTTAGCGGACAGCGGAAGCGTGATACTTAACAAGCAGATAAGCAAGATACGTTTTTTCATACTTTCTATTATGCCCCATTGTTTAGCAGGCGCACAAGGGCCATTGGGCCTACCCACTCCTGGGCCTTTAAGGGGAGTTAAGTCATTGGCGGGCAGATAGCAAGTTTGATATAATAACTATAGATACTTGCGCCTGCCACTCGGCAACAGTATAATTGGAGAGGTGTGTGAGTGGTTGAAACAGCAGGTCTCGAAAACCTGTAAACCGCAAGGTTTCGAGGGTTCAAATCCCTCCCTCTCCGCCAGTTAAAAAGCACCCAAACGGGTGCTTTTTTAATTGGCAGGGAGTGGAGCGACAGGAACTGCTTCCTGTCGCGTTGGGATTTGAAGCCCGCAGCGATGTTTTTGTTTGAGGGCGTAGCCCGAAAGGCAAAAACCGCGAGGGCGGGCCCGGGCGCAATTTCCGTCAGGAAATTGACGTAGGGCAAATTCCTCCCTTTTGTGCTAATTTTAAAATGATATTCATTTTGTTTGAGGACAAAAGTATTTGTAAATTAGTCAATTGTCCAACATCGGTTGGCCCAGTAAAAGCGGGGCTACTGCTCTTTCCTTGTACGGGTAAATTCTCGACAACCAAATAGTGCAGAAATAACACCTGTTTCCGTTTGAATATACATTGGTCATAGCGTACGCACAATCCCTTTCCTAACGCACTCACAATGAACATATCTTCGTATACATCTAACTTTAACGTTCTTCTAAATTGAAAATTTCTTGTCCATTTAGTACTTAAAGAACCCGTCAATCCTCCCCATGTATACAAAGGGGTTGGATAGGTTTGTTTCAGTTTTTTATAATCATGTGTAAATACACGGGAAATTTGTGCTTTGAGCGTTTTCAGCACAAAAGTTGCAAACCATATAGCAAATGACAAAAACAGGATTATAAATACAAATTTCATTTTCTTAATTCTCCTCTGTTTTATTCTACAATATTTATATAGCATTGCCTAAAAACTGGGGACAAAACAGGGGACGCTAAGACGGAAGTGCTACGGACTCCCTCTCCGCCAGTTAAAAAGCACCCAAACGGGTGCTTTTTGAATTGGCAGAGAGTGGAGTGGCCTGAACTGCTTCCTGTCGCGTCGGGATTTGAAAGCCGCAGCGATGTACGAGTTTTGCCGAAGGCAAAGGCGAGTTACCCGGTCCTAGGAGAATTTAGGTCTTTTGGCACTGGTTTTTTTTAAGTTTATTATATACACTGATAATATGAAAAAACTATTATTTACTCTTTTTTTGTGTGTGCTGGCCGGGGGAGCGGCATTTGCTGCGCCTATTTTTGCCGATGATTACACTTTTCAAAAGCAAATCATTGTAAGTAATGCAGACGACACGGTGACATGCCAGGCCTTTCGGATTCATCAAAATTGGTTTGCTACGGCGGCGCACTGTGTAAAAATGTGCGTGGCATCGGCCAAAGGTTGCCGGACGAAAATCTATTTGGCGCGTGGTGAGGTCAATGCCTTTGTAACGGTAGACCCGCGCCGCATATTTATCCCTAAACAATACCGCAAGTTAGATGCCAAGGGCCAGATGTTGGCTGATAAAAAATGGGATGTGGCGCTGATTCACTATGAGCCGGATGAATACCTGTATGAATTTGCCCAAGGCGGTATGGCTACAGAAAGCGAATTTGCCGCCGCTTTGCAAGAAGACCCCAACTTAAAAACACAATGGCGCGGGGCTAAAAACCCCAAAATTCCGGCGCTCTATATTTATGGGGGGGATGAACTAAAAACGTTGAAGTCCAATATCATTGTACCCCGGTGGGAAAACGGACGTATGAGCGTGTTTGAAAATCCCAAATCCGTGTTGTATTTTGGGAATAATCAAGCCGTATGGGGTTCGGAAGGATTTGGGGTAGATCACGGTAATTCGGGCGGCGCGGTCGTGTTGGAGGACGGCGGCGTGATGGGGATTGCCACCGCAAAGTTGGACCAAAAACTCCCTCCAGATGTACAGAGTGCCTTCCCAAATTTCGGGCAAACGGATGAATCGTTTGTGTTTAACGGTTTTGCCCCGCATACCACGTTTTCGTTTATTAAAAAGACGATGGCCCGGTTTGGGGACCGTCCGGTTACACAAAAATTTAGACGGTTTGCCCCGATAGAAGAGCCGGTTTTGTAATAAATAAGTATTTAACTCGCGCGGGCTAATATGGCTTGCGCGAGTTTTTTTATGTCAAAATCTTCCGGCGTGCTTAGCCCTAGACGTTGCGCTTGTGTGTAGCGGTTAAACCACGTGCGCTGGCGTTTGGCGTATTGACGGGTTTTTAAGGCTACTTCCCGGGCGGCTTGCGCGCGGGTGAGCGTGCCTTGCAGATACGCCAAGGCTTGTGGATATCCCAGCGTTTTAAGGGCCGCAGTATCAGTGCCAAACCCCTCATCAAGGAGTGTTTGGGCCTCTTGCACCATCCCGTCAAAAATCTGTTCGGTGCGTTGTTCAATACGGGCGTGCAACGTGTCTTTTTCCCAGTCTAAAAGTACCCAGTGCGATTTTTTGGCGTCCGGCAACTTAAAGAAACTACCACTTTTGAGGGTGCTGGCCGGTTTGCCGGTCAATAGACATAGTTCCAACGCACGCATGGTGCGCTGGACGTTTCCTACGGGAATTTGCGCCGCGCTTACGGGGTCTTTTTCGTGCAGTGCCCGGTGAAGGCCTTCCTTGCCTTGCGTTTGCAACAGTTCATTTAACGTCGCGCGTGTTTGGGGCGTGCTGGGGGGAAGGTCATCCATCCCCACAAAATAAGCATGTAAGTACATCCCGGTTCCGCCCGCAAAAATGAGCGGACGGTCTGCGTATTGCGTGGCTATAGCGGCGGCTTGTTTGCAAAAGTCCCCGGCGTTAAATTGGGCGGTTACATCCAAAAAATCTACCAGTAAATAGGGAACTCCCTGCACGGTGTAAAGTCCGTTTTGATAGGTTCCTTGCGGTTTGGCGGTGCCGACGGTAAGGTGCTTGTACACTTGGCGTGAATCGGCCGAAATAATAATTCCGCCCGTTTGGCGGGCAATTTCCAGTGCCAGGTCCGTCTTTCCGCTGGCGGTAGGGCCGCAAATGACAATCGGTTTCATAGGTATATTATAGATAATTATAATGAAAAGTAATTTCAGATATCGGTACTAAGCGTTAGGTACTTAAAATAAACTCCCCCATAGATTGTACGGGGGAGTTTTTTGCGAAGAATTGGTTTTCTTATTTTTCAAAAAGGCTTTCATCTTTTTGAATTTTATTGCAGATGCGGTGGCATTTGCATTTTTCGGTACACACATCCGGCAATTTTAAGAGGATGCGGGTGTCGCAATCGTTAAAGTCGTCAGCCATTTCGCTGATGATTTTAGCGTCTTTCTCGGCCATGTGTAAAAATTCAATACCAATAGTGTAGACGTTTTCGCGTTGTTTGACCCAGGCCAATTTGGCTTCTACGTCCATTTTGTCGGTGCCGGGCAATTGCAGACTGATAGAAAATTTATCGGCCAGCGGAGCCCCTAAAAAACTAATCATACGCATCCCGGAGGCAGACAAGTCCGCCAAGATGGCTACTAATTCGGTTTCTTTACCGTCTTGCGTTTTATAGTGCAGGTTGACGGGTTCAATTAAATTGCTAATCACCGGCATACGCGGGTGACGGCGTTTTTCGTTATATTTTTTAGTCATGTTCATTCCTCGCAAATAATAAAGTGCCTTCGGCTTTCTCTATCTCACAGCGTACCATATTTCCCACTGCAAATGCACGCGAAGTTTTTACCCAAAAATTTCCCGAGGTGCGCCCTTTGGTGGGTTCTTCCATCAGTACGTCTTGTTGGGTGCCAACTTGACGTTGATACGCCTGTTCCGAAAGGCCTCTTACTTGATTTAACAAAATATCAAGCCGTTTTTCCAGTACATTTTGAGGAAGCAGTTGCATTTGAGCGGCCGGCGTTCCCTGACGGGGGGAATATTTGAAGCAATACGCCGCAAAGAAATGGGCTTTTTCTACCAGCGAAAGCGTCTCTTGAAAGTCTTCTTCCGTTTCGGTTGGGAACCCCACAATAATATCCGTGGAGATAGTAAACCCGTGTTCTTGTAAGGCTTCTACTTTTTCTAAAAACAGTTCGCGCGTGTAGCCGCGTTTCATTTCCCGTAATACTTTAGAAGAACCGCTCTGCACCGGTAAATGTACGTGGCGGGCAATTTTGGGATTATCTTTTACCGCTTGCAAAAACTGCGGGGTGAAATAAATCGGGTGAGGGCTGGTAAAACGTACGCGCTCAACCCCCGGGATTTCGCTCACGCGGTTGAGTAAATCGGCAAACGAAGTTGCCCCGTCCTCATAGGCGTTGACGGTTTGGCCCAAGAGCATAATTTCTTTGGCCCCGGCTTGTGCTTTGCGGGTAACATCCTGCAAAATATCTTGCACGGGCAAACATTTTACCGGGCCGCGTACGCTGGGCACAATGCAGTAGGTGCAATTAAAATTGCATCCGCGCATAATAGTGGCGTAAGCCAGCAAACCCGGGGCTGGGGTAGCCGCGGCGCCGGCCGGCGCAAATAGACCGCTTTTATCTAGGGTGTTGGCAAAATTTTCAATCTCTTTGGCCCCGCAAACAATGTTTAAGAACGGGTAGCGTTTTTTAAGTTGATTTCCCAATCGTTGGGCGGCGCATCCGGCAAAAATAATAATACGCCGGGGGTCTTGGCGTTTCCATTTCATTAGCCGCCCTAAGAACGAAATGGCGCGGTGTTCGGCGTGGTCGCGCACGGTGCAGGTATTGATGAGTACCGCATCGGCCTCCTCTAACGTGTCCGTACGCACGGCGCCCCGGGCAGAGAGATGTAAAAACATCTCCTCCGAGTCGGCCTCGTTCATTTGGCATCCGTAAGTTTGAATAAAAACGCGTAACATATAAAAGAAAAGGGGCGGCTAAAAAGCCGCCCTTTTTAGATTAGAATAAGTCCGTAATTTTTTGGATGTTTTCCGGCAACGGCTGCGTAAGGTGCAACTTAATCACGCGGCGGCCTTTGGCTTGCAGGGCCTGGAAGTCACCCAAGGCTTGGGCATTGCAAAGTTGCCCAAACGTGTATTTTTGACCGGGGATGTGGATGTCCTTTGCCGGGTCGGCAGACAGAATTAAAAATACCCCGTTATTGCCATCGCCTTTGTGCAGTTGGCCCGTAGAGTGTAAGTAGCGCGGCCCATAGCCAAACAAGACAGCGCGTTTGGTTTTGGTCATAATTTTATTACGCAAAGCGAGCAAGGCTTTTTCCACTTCTTGCGACGGGTGTACGTACGGTAAAATAGCCAAATAATCGTTGCTTTCCAACAAGGAATATACATCTTGGCCGAGTGTTTCCATTTTGACTTGTTTTTCCAAGTCGGCACATACCAACAAGGGCGCGCTTACTTCCGCGGGCACGTTCCCGGCGGCCAGTTGGGCCAAAATATCTTTGGTCATGGTTTTGGCCGCTTGTACGTTGGGTTGGTCAAAGGGGTCAATCGCTAAAATAGCACCTGCCGCCGCGGTGGCAATTTCCCACAACAGGAACATGGCACCCAGTTGGTATTTATCGTTCATGTAAATGGTGAGTACGGGCATTTCATCTTCGGATAACGCCTTGGCATACGCACTGACGCGTTTGTCGTCTTCGCTACCGGTGGACAGGTGAACAAAGAAACGGTCGTCGCGATAGGTAAAGTTGGGCAGTAAACTTTCGCCGGCTACGGGCACAATGCCTTTGCCTTCCTTACCGGTGGATTCCGCGACTAATTGTTCCGCCCATAGGCCAAACGTGGCAAAATCGGCAGGGGTCAGCAAGGTCAGTTTGTCGCGCGTTTGGTTAACGGCACAAGCACCCATTAAGGCCCCTAATTGCACGGCGGCGTTGTCCTGCCACGGGGTTTGCGGGCCAAAGGTAACGGCTTCTTCTTGGGCAATTTTTAAGAGTTTTTTAACGTCTACGCCCATGATGGCGGCCGGTACAATACCAAACATAGAAAGTGCCGAGAAACGCCCGCCAATATCTGAAGGGTTGATAAAGGTTTTGCGGAAACGTTTTTCTTTGGCTAATTTTTCCAGGCCGGTGCCGGCGTCGGTAATGGCAATAAAATTATCGCCGGGGTTTTGTACGCCTGCTTGTTTTACTTCTTCGTAGAAATAAGCAAATTGAGAGGACGGTTCTACCGTGCCGCCGGATTTGCTGGCAAAAATGAAAAGCGTTTCGGCCGGATTGATGGCGGCCCGGGCGGTGCCTACCCAATCGGGGTTGGTGGTATCCAGCACAATCAGTTCCGGGTAGCCGGCTTGTTTGCCAAATACCGTGCGGAATACTTCGGGGGCTAAGGAAGAACCTCCCATCCCCATGACTACACAATGCTTAAAAGTTTGTTTGGCTTCTTGGGCAAAGGCCAGTATGTCTTCAATGCGTTCCAGTGTCCAGTCATACACTTTTTGCCAACCTAAAAATTTGACAATAAACTCTTTGTGTTCTTGGTCTTGCTTCCAAAGAGTGGGATCCTTGGCCCAAAACTTGGTATTAAACTGCAGCGTATCTAATTTGATTTCGCCTTCGCGGATTACGCCTTGGGCTAGGGGGTTTGCTTGTGTCTTCATAATTCCTTCCTTCTATTCGTTTATTTAAAATGTGCGTTTTCAAACGCAATTACTTTTTGTAAGCGCGCTTCGTGGCGGGTTCCCGTCATAAAGGTAGCACCTAAAAATTGTTTTACCAACTCTTCCGCTAGCGCGGGGCCGATAATGCGTGCCCCTAAACAAAGCACGTTTAAGTTGTCGTGTTCAACCGCTTGGCGGGCGGAGTAGGCGTCGTGGCAGACGCAGGCGTAAATGCCTTTTACTTTATTAGCGGCAATACACATGCCCACGCCGGAACCGCAAATCAAAATTGCGCGGTCGGCCTCGTGGTTGGCTACTTTTTGTGCCGCCACATAGGCAAAGTCCGGGAAATCTACCGACTGGGTAGAATCCGTGCCACAATCCAAAATGGTGTGTTTTTGGTCCTCAAGCACCTTGATAACGGTTTCTTTGAGGGGATAACCGCCATGGTCACAACCGATTGCTATTTTCATACTAATATGCCTGATCTACCAATTCGCACATACAATGCCCCATAAAAATATGACAGGCTTGAATATGCGGTGTATTATTAGATTTTACAACTAACGGTAAATCACAAATCTCTTTAATAGTACCGCCGTCTTTACCTAAAAAAGCCGCGGTGAAACAGCCTTTGCGCTTGGCAAGGCCTAAGGCTAAGTAGACGTTTTTGCTGTTGCCGGAAGTAGAGATGCCAATCACCACGTCCCCTTCTTGGGCAAAACCGTCAATTTGGCGGGAAAAAACAACATCATAGGAATAATCGTTGCCAATAGCCGTAAGCGTAGAGGTGTTGGTGTTTAAGGCCAAGGCCGGCAAGGAAGGGCGTTCCTTCTTAAAGCGGCCGACAAATTCTGCAGCAATATGTTGGGCATCCCCGGCACTGCCGCCATTACCCATCAAAATTACTTTATGACCGTTTTTGAAAGCCTTAATCACTTCGGCGG
>ONQH01000134.1 GCA_900319885.1 Candidatus Avelusimicrobium ruminicola | reverse complement strand
GCCGAACAAGCCATGGATGAACTTTCCAGCGCGCTTATTGCCACCACATTGGTATTATTGGCTATTTTCATCCCGATTACCTTTATGGGGGGAATTACCGGTAAAATTTACACCCAGTTTGCCGTTACGATTTCTGTAGCGGTGTGTTTCTCTACCTTAAACGCATTGTCGTTATCCCCGGCTATTTGTGCCACCATGTTAAAACCCATTAAAGAAACCAACATTTGGGTGCTACGCTGGTTTAATATGGCTGTACAGCGCGGCTCGCGCGGGTATCGCTCGGTAGTACGCAAACTGGCCCGCAAATTCATTATTGCCCTACTGTTTGGGGGATTTGTGGCGTTAGATTTTGCCCTCTTGCAAGTTATGCCTACTTCCTTTATTCCATTGGAAGACCAAGGGATTGTGCTGGTGGACGTACAACTGCCGGAAGGGGCCACTGCCATGCGTACACGGGGAGTGTTGGACCAAGTGATTGAGCAAATTCGTCAAACGCCCGGCGTCAAACACGCGACCTCTGTACAAGGGTTTAGTTTATTAGGCGGTACGGGGGAAAACACCGGGATTGTATTCGTAGGGTTAAACCCGTGGGGTACCCGTAAGAGCCCCAGTTTCTTAAAACAGTTATGGTATAAGATTATTAAGAAACCGGTTACCCAACAAGCCCAAAGTGCCATTGCCACCCGCTTTAACCAACAGTTTGCCGGCATTGCGGATGCTACGATTCGCGCCATTGAAATGCCCTCTATCCCGGGGTTAGGTACTTCCGGGGGGTTAGATTTGCGTATTCAATCGCTCAACGATTTTGACTACCAAAAACTAGCCAATGTGGCTACCGGCATGGGTTATCAAATGATGATGGACCCCAGTATGCAAATTGCCTACTCTACCTTTAAGGCCGATACGCCCAATATCTATTTGGACGTCAACCGCCAAAAAGCCGAGTCTATGAAAGTGCCGGTATCCAGCGTGTTTTCTATCTTGGAAAACTACTTGGGTTCTTCGTATGTGGGTGACGTAAACTTCGGTACGCAGATTAACAAAGTAATTATGCAGTCGGACAGCAAATTCCGCATGACGCCCGAAAATATTAACAAAATGTATGTAACCAGCACCACGGGGGAACTGGTCCCGCTGATGGCCTTGGTAGATCAAAAATACATTTTGTCTCCGCGTCAAATTACACGCTACAACCAATACCCGGCTGCCACCGTCATGGGGACCCCCAATGCCAACTCCAGTTCCGGTCAAGCCATGGAAGCGACGGAGCAAATCCTTAAGAACTTGCCGCCCGGTTATGCCTATGAGTGGACCGGCATGAGCTATCAGGAAAAGCAAAACAAAGGGCAAATTAACATGCTAATTGCCTTGGCGGTAATCTTTGCCTATCTGTTCTTGGTGGCCCAATACGAAAGCTGGACAATCCCGGTGCCGGTGCTGATGTCTGTAGTAGCGGCTGTAGGCGGGGGGTTGTTTGGTTTGTGGATTAGCGGACAATCACTAAGTATTTACGCGCAGTTAGGGCTTGTATTACTGGTTGGTTTAGCCGCCAAAAACGCTATTTTAATTGTAGAGTTTGCCAAAGACGAGCACAAAACCGGCGCCAGTGTGTATAAGGCCGCTATGGACGGACTGATTCAACGTTTCCGCCCTGTGCTCATGACTGCCTTTACCTTTATTTTGGGGATGGTGCCGATGGTACTGGCCACAGGGGCTGGGGCCGCCAGCCGCCGCGCGTTAGGGGTACCGGTATTTTACGGGATGCTAATCGGTACGTTAGCCGGCTTAGTGCTTATTCCGCTGTTCTATATGTTAGTACAAAGCCAGGTAGAGCGTTACGCCCGTTATAAAGCCAAAAAGCGCGGGCAAACCGTAGAGCAGGATCCTGACTGGATTAGAATAAAATAACATAAAAACTCCCCGCTAAAACGGGGAGTTTTTAATGATAATCTTTTATCCTTTGAAGGCTTATGCAGCGTTTATCAATATTTCCGGTTGAGTTCCCAATTCCACGCGGTTTGGATAATATCTTTAATACGGGTATATTTCGGCTGCCAGCCTAACACTTCTTTAGCCTTTGTATTATTGGCAAATAGCCGGGCCGGATCACCTGCCCGACGCTCTACATATTGCGTGGGGCATTTTTTCCCGCTGACTTCTTCGGCCGCGGTGATAATCTCTTTGACGGAAGTGCCAATTCCCGTTCCTAAGTTAATACAACCGTTATACGTACCCAGTTTTTCTACCGCCAAACGGTGCGCCAATGCCAAGTCTTCCACGTGGATATAATCGCGGATACACGTACCGTCGGGAGTGTCATAATCGGTACCAAATACTTTAATATCTTTGCGTTCGCCTTTGATGGCTTGCAAAACAAGCGGAATTAAGTGCGTTTCCGGGGAGTGGCTTTCGCCAATTGTGCCATCGGCCGAAGCCCCAGCCGCATTAAAATAGCGCAGGGCAATATGCTCTAACCCATACGCACGCTCGTAATCGGCAAAGATTTGCTCAATCATCAGTTTCGTGCGGCCATACGGGTTAATGGGATTTTGCGTGTGTTTTTCGTCAATGGGTGTGTACAGCGGTTCCCCATACGTAGCACACGTGCTGGAAAAAACAATTTTTTTGACTCCATGCGCCCGCATGGCACGTAGTAAGTTGACCGTTCCCATTACGTTGTTGTAGTAGTATTTCTCGGGCTCGGTTACGCTCTCGCCTACATACGCAAATGCGGCAAAATGCACCACCGCATCCACCGGATGATTCTTAAATAACAAATCCAATGAATCCGGGTCCAATAAATCCGCATGTACAAATGTGGCCCGTGAGTCTACCGCTTCGCGATGTCCGCAATGAAACCTGCCGGCCCGACCTGCGCGTAAGCAGTGTTGCATCAGCTGTTGATTCTCGAGACAGGTATAACGGATTATCGGCAAAATCGTGAGCAGTGAAAACTTTCTCACTTTCTGCAACCTGACCAAGTTCAGCGCCGTAATCGTAAACAAAAGAACCCTCGACAATAGCAGAAAGAATCGCGAATAACGCGACTGCAATCATCGACAGAATATTTTGTTTAATACGCTTCATTGTACTAATAATGTACAAATCTACGCCTTCATTAGTTTCGCCACATAATGCACCGCGACGGCGAACAGCACGACGATGGCGATATAGTCCACGAAAAAGAGGGCGTAGCCACGTTCCGCATCAAAGAAGAAGAAGGGCTGCTGCAGAAACATGTATTTCCAAAGTTCGCGAATGGCGAAGGCGTAAATTCCGTA
>ONQH01000014.1 GCA_900319885.1 Candidatus Avelusimicrobium ruminicola | reverse complement strand
GTTAGAACTGGATAATATCGCTATTGATTTGGCCCTTTCCAGACGCTACCCCGATATTTTACTCAACGCCTCTTATGAACGGGTAGGTGACTCCGATTTGAATGATGAAAACAAACAAGTTTCTTTAGCCGTACGCTTGCCGCTGCCTTATACCTTCTCTCATCAGGTAAGTCAAAAAAAGGCGGAGCAAAAAAAGAGTACCTTACGTCGGGCCGCTATAGAAGATAAAATTCATGTACAGGTGGCTTCCAGTTTTGAACAAATGCGTTTTTGGCAACAGGAAGCAACGGACCGGCAAGAAACGTATCAAGAACTGACATCCCTACTCAACCGCGCCGCCAAGAACGCCGCCCCCAACGATTTATCCTCTCTAGAAGCACGCCGCGAATATCTGCAAGCCGGCCAAGCCTATTTAGAGGCCCTACGTGAAAACCACATCGCCAAGGCGCAATTAGAATGGGCCATTGGCAAGGACCTATAATGCTGCGGGCCCGGTTGCCACTATTCTTATTTATTATTCTGTCTTGTTTTGCTAGGCCCACGTTCGCCCTAGAGGATGACGATACTGTCTTGCGCGAATTTATGTGGCAGCGCTTTATTGATTTGCCCCAAAAAGACCGGCCCAAAATCGGCTTGGCCCTTTCTGCCGGCGGCGTGCGCGGCTTTGCCCACGTGGGCGTGCTGGAAGTATTGGACAACGCCCGGTTGCCGATTGACTATATGTCCGGGACCTCTATGGGCGCGGTGGTGGGCAGCCTCTATGCGTCCGGGCTTCCCATTGAAAAACTGTGGGAAATTAGCAATCATATCAATTTAAGAACCATTACCCCGGATCTAAATGCGGTAGGACTATTTCGTTTTTTATTTTCCAGTAAATTGCCTTCTTCATCCAACTTGCCCAAATTTTTTGAAGAACAACTGGGAAATATGCAATTTGAAGATATGCCGATTCCGTTTTCGTGCGCGGCTATGGACGTAAAAACCGGAGAGCGCGTCTTATTTAATTCCGGCCCGCTAGCCATTGCCGTACGCGCCAGCATGAACTTGCCGGGCGTATTTGAGCCGGTACAATACCGCCACCGCGCCTTGGTGGACGGAGCCGTGGTAGATTATTTGCCTACGGAGTCCGTAAAGCAAATGGGAGCCGATTATATTATTGCCTCCGTTACACCGCTTGATTTTTCTTCCACCATGCCCAGCAGTATTTTGGGATATGTAAACCGCGTCAATGACGTACGGGCGGCCGCCATGATTGAAGAATCTGCCCGCGAAGCCAATTTTGTATTAACCAACCGGGTATTGGATATTAAAACGTTAGAACTCAAAAAACTTCACCAGGCCGGAGAAGTGGGCATTAAAGAAGCCTATGCCAAATTAAACAATTTACAAGAGGACTTATTACTCTATGCGTTACCCTATATATTCCAAAAATAACGTTTGGGGTTGTATACTATCGGTTCTATTATTGGGGGGATGCAGCTCTTTCCAAAATGGGTTCTTGGGATTTGCTCCGTTTGGCGACAAACAGGAATATATCCGGGCCCGTAATTCATATAACGCCCAAAAATACAATGAAGCCGTCCGAGAACTCACGCAATATATTTACAAAGCCGGTAACGTAAAACGCCGAGAAGCCCGCGCGTACCGTTTATTAGGGATGAGTTACGAGCAACTCAACCAATTAGACAAAGCCTTAGAAACGTATTTGGAAGCCTTAGAATTTCACCCGCATAACATCCCATTATTAACTTCTGCGGCGGCCTTATACCAACGAACCGGGTTAATAGATAAATCCCAACTACTCTATGACCGCGTGTTAAAACAAGACCCTACCAACTTAAACGCGTTAGCCGGCCAGGCAGAAAATTACCGTACCTTTGGGTTTTTCTCTAAAGCGCGCCAATATTATGATGCGTATTTTCGGCTCAATCCCGGCGCTTCTCCCCAATACCGCGCGCAATATGCTTCTACCTTCTTAAATCAAGGTAATTTTGAGCAAGCCTTCATCCATATCACCATGGCTTTAGCACAAGATCCCCAACAACCGGATTATTGGTTAATTAGTGCCAAAGCCTCTTTTGGGTTGGACCGGTTTGAAGATGCCTTAGCCGCTATCAATACGGCTGTCAATCTGGCTCCCCAGCGCACCGACTTACAACTCTATAAGATTATAGGGATCTATCAAACAAAGCATTACCGCCAAGCAGCCCAGGCCGCCAAAGAATTTACCCAAAAATATCCTTCCAGCCAACTGGGTTGGTTACTGCTGGCACTGAGCGAACAGGAACTAAACCAGCAAGCCGCCTCACGTAAACACCTACGCAAAGCCACCGAGTTAGACCCCGCTTCTTTTACCGGGCAAGTGGCCCATCAATTATTGCAAGTACGGAAATAAGAAGGGCCGCAAACGCGGCCCTTTAATGACTACGGTTTAGGTACAAAAGGTTTTTTATCCGGTTTTTTATCGGTAGGCACAAATTCCATTTCATCTACTAATAGCGCCGGCGAAAATACACTTTGGCTGGGCAGTCCCTGAAATACAAAAGGACTATCTATCCATACGACCTGTGATTGCTCCCCGGCGGCGGTAATATCCCGCAGAGCCCGTGTGGTCAAATTAGACACGCGCAACCCGTACACCGTTTCCCGCTTATCCGTATCGGCATAAACCCGCGTAGCCCGGGAAACAACTCCGTCATTTTCTTCCGGGAAATCATGCAGAATATACCCGTAGGCAAGGCCCAACTCACGGCAACGCGCGCGTAGTTTTTGTTCTAATTGGGCGTCACTCAAGGTATGCTGCGGTTGCACTTGGATATTAGTTAATCCCTCCCGCGCAAAAGAACGCTGGTTCATGCGGGCATGCCCGTTGCTGGAGGCCTTTTCTTTAAGCGGACGCATCGTCCGCGGTAATTGTTTCAGGCGTCCGTTTTCCACCAACGTCAATTTTTCGGCGGCTACGCCTTCATCATCTACCGGCATAAACCCGCCCAGTTCAATCTCCCCGTACGGGCTCGGCACGTAACGTGCCAGTGGATTATCATACACCGTAATTGACGGGGCCATTACCCGTAAACCTACTTTGCGGAATTTACCCACCGTAGGGTCTTCTTCACTGCGAGAAGAAAGAATCGGCTTTTGGTTTTGTATATTTTTTCCAAGCAGGTTATAGATAAATTGTCCGGCAGCGTGAGGACGTAACAACACAGGGCCCATGTATTCTTCGGGTTTCACGGCCTGGTACAATGCCTCCAGCCCCGCTAAAAATTCGTTTACACGCTGTTGCATCTGCGTATAAGTCTCTTCGTTAAGAGAAGGGGTCCAATACTCGCTTTGATAGTTTTGCTTAAACCCGTCCCGGTTGCGCAACTGGGCCGAAAAGTAAATACGCACCGTCGGAGTAGAAAGTTGGTAAAATCCTCCCAAACTATTCAAATAAAAAATATCGCGTTTCTGCGGCTCTACTTGTATAGAAAACTGCTCCAGAAATGGGTACTTCTTCCCTAACGCAGAAAGTTCCTTCACCTTCGTTTTTAGGGTTTGTTCGTCATAACTGGGCAAGGCAGCCAATTCTTCTACGTAATGCGCCTGTTTGGTTAAAACTACATCCGGCAATTTTTTATCTTCGGTTTGTTGCTTGGTGCGTTCATAGGCTTGTTTTTGTTGATATAGTTCGGTGGAAAACAGATAACCAAAGTCTGTTAAATTCCACATTTTCTGCCGGATTCCGTCATAACTTTTGGCAATATTGTAACTATATTCCGGGGCATACGAATACCGGTCCGAATAGGCACTGTGCTTAAAACCCCAACTGTCTTTCTGTGCAGAACCAATAGAAATAGCCACATACCCGGACAAATTATCATCCCGTTTGAAAGGCGGGTGCAACTCCCCAAAGGAAGCCTTAATCATAGGTGCCAATTGCAGATTTTCCAACTTATAAGCAATAAAAAACGGGTTGGGGGCTCCTTTACGGCGTAACTTTTTGAGCGAACGGTCCATTTCCCGTTTCATAGCCTTAAAGTACATATTATCCGGCAGTTTTTCGGCAAAACCTACCCCGGCAAATACCAGACAAAACAAACTCAGAAGAATTTTCTGCATTTATTTTTCCTCCCCAAACGGCGGTGGCAGCAACGGGGGTTGCAAGTCCGACTTGCCCGTTTTTTCAAATTCCAACTTATGCAGTAATACGCTAGGCGCAATTCCTGAAACCGGCACCCAGCCCGACTCTGCTCCGCAAGATCCGTTAAATACCCCATAATCATCGGCGGCCGCAATAACCTCGTGAAAAGCCGCCAACGGCGTCCCTACAATATCGGCCCCGCGCACGGGTTCTTTACGACCGTCGGGATATACCCGATAGACCAGGGTGGGTGTCAGTTTGAAAGTCTGCGGGAAATTGGTTTCGGTCATCGTAAACCCGCCCGATAAATCCTCAATAATAAAACCATAGGGCTTCTGTTGCCGTTTAATTTCTTCTAACAATTGTTTTTCCAATTCATCATAAGAAACTGTTTTAGAGGCAATCACCCGCGTATTACCCATACGCGCAACCGGACGCATGCCTTCTTCCCCCCGTCCATGGCCATTGGAAGCCGCAAACCCGTTGATGGGGCTGGAACTCATTAAAAATCCCTTTAAGATGCCGTTTTCTACCAGCGTCACCGGGCGGGCTTTCACCCCTTCTTCATCATATCGGTAAAACCCACGCAACGGGATATTATTAAAGTACGGCAAGGTAGCATCATCTACAATCGTAAGCAACGGGGCCACAATTTCTTGCCCTACTTTATCGGTAAATGTTTTACCAAAGGAGTCTTCTTTTTGCCGGTGACCTTCCACGCGGTGGCCCAGCACTTCATGCACAAAAACAGCCATCGCTTTGTTTTTCAAAATCACCGGTACAGTGATCGGCTCGGCTTCCGGGGCATTTAATAAATCGTGCAGTTCTTGCAAACTTCGTTGAACATCCGCTGTTAATTGTTCTTCACTGGGAAGTTCCTCTTCACTCAGTACATCATAAAACCCGGAACGGTTGATTTCGGCCCCATCCGCTGTTTTGCCACGCAAGTTATACATTAAACGTGCCAAGCGCACCGGGGTTTTTAACTGGGTGCCTACGGAATCTACAAAATAGCGGCTTCCGCTTTGCATTTCAAACGAAAAAGAACTATTTAGTACATACGGTTTGCCACGGGTTAAATCAGATACCCGCAACAAAAGTTTTTCAATTTTTTGTTTATCAAAAGTAAGCGGCGGGTATTCTTCACAAAAGGTTTCTTTGGGAGGGAATACAAAATCGGGGGAATTGTCCTTGCGGGCAGAAGCCGTTTGAGAGTCGGCACGTACCCGGTTAAAATCCTGTTGAGCCGCCTCGGCCGCTTGCTCCGTAAGGCGCCACAAAGCCGTTAAAAACGCTTTCCCGTCTGCTCCGATTTCAGGCATTTGGACAGTATCTAACAAATAATTGGTACCGGCTGTTTTTAATGTGCGTGTGTTGTCCATACGCGGGCTGCCCGCCCGCACTTGTACTTGGGCTGCCTGGTAACGCATGTCCCGTGCATACAAAAGCCCCCCTTCACTCGCCTCAGCAGTGTAAATGTCCACATCATTTAAGTTGTAATTAAGATAATAAATAGGCGGATCTTGTTTCTTAAACGTATGCATGCTGCGCTTTACAGTCTGGGATAACAACTCCAGCGGCTTTTGGTCTTGTACGCGGCACGTAGTCTGCGCAAACCCGGTGGAGAAAAGTCCTACTAAGACGAATAGAAGTATATATTTTTTCATAGCCATATTGTAGCAAAAAGACGGATAGGATTAAATGAGCAAACAAAAAAGCTGAGGATGGGAATCGAACCCACAACCTACGGTTTACAAAACCGTTGCTCTGCCAGTTGAGCTACCTCAGCAAAAAATCATGAATTTTAATTATTTTAGCATTTTTCGGGGGCACTGCCAAGATTAAAAGAGGTTTTACAATGTTGTATAATAAATAATATGGAACCTGTATCTGCTTCTGTTTCTGTCGGTTTGTGGGTCGCCTTTTGGGTGACCGTTATTATTGCGTTGTTTATTGACTTAACCGTACTCAATAAACATCATGGGCACGTTTCCATTAAAGAAGCGGCCTTTATGGTGGGTGCGTGGATAACCTTGGCCCTAGTCTTTGGGGGAGCCATTTGGCTATTTGAAGGCAGTCAGCACGCGCTGGCATTTTACACGGGTTACGTATTGGAATATTCACTATCCATAGATAATATGTTTGTGTTTATTCTCATCTTCAGTTATTTTGCCATCCCGCACGATTTGCAACCCAAAGCCTTGTTGTGGGGAATTTTAGGCGCGGTGGCACTACGTTTTGTATTTATTTTTGTAGGGGTAAAACTGATTTCCCTTTTCTCATGGACGATTTATGTATTTGGCGCGCTCTTAATTTTTACCGCCGCCAAAATGCTGCTTCAAAAAGAAGATGACAATTTTGACCCCAGCCAGTCACTCCCGCTTAAAATTATGCGCAAATTCATCCCGCTCAAAACCGACTATCACGGGGAAAACTTCTTTATCAAAGAAGGTATTAAATGGTTTGCTACCCCGCTCTTTGCGGCGGTACTGGTTATTGAAATGAGCGACCTGATTTTTGCGGTAGACTCCATCCCGGCCGTGCTTTCCATTACGCAAGATACGTTCCTGGTCTATTCTTCCAATATCTTTGCCATTATCGGCTTGCGTTCGCTGTATTTCTTATTATCGGGGATGGCAGGCAAATTCCCGTATTTGAAGTACGGTATTTCCATAATTCTATTTTTTGTAGGGGTAAAAATGCTCCTTTCGCATTATGTCAAAATCCCGATTTGGGCCTCATTAGCCACGATTGTGGGCCTATTGGCTTTATCCATCCTGGCCGGCAAACTATTTCCCCCCAAAGCCCAGCAGGACTAGACATTTGCGCATAAAATTTATAGAATAATACTAAGCGAATTTATATTACTAAGGAAGGAAACTTATGGCTTATAAATGTGCAGTATGTGGCAAAACCTCCGTTTCCGGCGGTTCTTACAGCCACTCTAACTTGCGGACAAAAAGAAGTTTTAAACCCAACCTGCAAAAACAGAAAATCGTTTTGGACGGTAAAACCCAAACGGCCTACGTGTGCACGGGTTGTATTAAAAGCGGTCTTGCCAAAAGACCGGCTAAATAAGTCTCTTTTTGTACCAAAATTAAGCCCGTGCTATGCGTAGTGCGGGCTTTTTGATTTTTTTGATGGAATAGGGGTTTGAAATGATTATATTAAAACGGTCCACCGTTGTAGTTTTGGGCTTGTTATTTTCTTTTTTTTCGTACGCGCGCGCGGAAGAAGCCGCGGAAGAACTGGACCCAAACGGTCCTTGGATGATTTGTAACATTTCGGTAGACGGTCTTAAAAATATCCGTAAACGGACCGTTACCAAAGCCGCTCATGCTAAAAAAGGCGAACTGTATGAACGGATGACCATCACGGAAGATGTGCAAGATATTTCCGCCTTGGGGAGTTTTGACTCGGTAGAAATTGACATCACCCCCCTGGCCGGCACCCGCAAAGAAAAAGAAACCGGCACATCCTATACGTGTCACCGGCTTACTTATCTGGTCAAAGAAAAACCGATTTTTGACCGCATTACCTACCAAGGACGCAAGCACCTGGGCAAAGGGGCCATCACCCAGGCCATGACGCTAAAAATCAAAGACCCCTTTAATGAAGCCAAATTGCAAAGCGACTTGGCACGCATTACCGCCAAATACGCCGAAAAAGGGTATGTCAATGCGCAAGTAGCCTATGAGTTAGAAAAAAATGAAGACCTCGGCGTAGTATACGTAAAATTGATTATTGACGAGGGAGAACGCGTCCGCGTAAGGGCCCTTCACTTAGAAACAAACGGCGCAGAGACCGAACTGCCCCTACAAAAAATCATCAAGAAGGCATCCAACCGCCCGCATAAAGTGTTCAAACCCCAAAACTTGCAACGCGATTGGGTGAAAATGATGCTCTACGGACGAAACAAAGGGTATAGTGAATTTAACCTCTCTCAACCCAAAGTTGCCTACAATGACGCTAAAACGGAGGCCACCCTCACCTACGAACTGAGCGAAGGGCCCCAAGTAGACTTTGGCGCGGTAAGTTTTGAAGGCAATAGCGTATTTACCCAGCAAGAATTAGATAAGCAAATCTATTTCCGCCCCGGGCAACGCTATAACCAAAAAGATTTTGACGACACCATCTCCGCTATTCAGGAACAATATGCCGACCGCGGCTATTTACAAGCACAAGTGGTACCGGTAAAAGATATTCACAACGGTCTGTTAAATATCAAATTTGATATTACCGAAGGCCATACTTTTTACATTGACCACGTGGATGTTTCCGGCTATGAAAACACCAAAAAATACGTATTCACCCGGGAACTAACCATCCACCCCGGCGATTTGTACGATAATGCCAAAATCAAACGCAGCCAAACCAAAATTATGAATTTAGGCTTTATTAACGACGTACAAATCGGCCTGCAACCTACGGCCGACCCCAACAAAGTGGACTTGGACTTTAACATCCAAGAAGGTAGGCCTGGTATGTTTACCGCCGGTTTAGCCATGAGTTCCATGGACGGCTTATACGGGGAAGTGTCTCTGAACCACTTAAACCTGTTTGGGCGGGCGCAACGTTTGTCCATCCGCACCCTCTTTGGTAAAGAAATTTTAGACTATACCGTCAGTTGGTATACCCCGTGGATTTTTGATAAACCCACCTCGTTGGGCATTGACGCTTTTAATACCCGCCGCTACCGCTCTTTCTCTACGGAGAACCAGGCCTATACGGAAAAACGCATCGGGGGCCGCTTGAAAGTAGGACCGCGTTTTAACGACGATATTTATCAACTCTCTTTCGGCTACTCATTTGAGCATATTGATATTTACGATATTGACCACAAATACCAATGTGCCCCCGGCGAAAAAGGACCGCACTGTATCGAAAAAGGCACCACCAATCTTTCCACCATCAGCACAGACTTTGCCATTGATACCCGCGATAACATGTGGGACCCTACCCGGGGATGGCGTAACTCCCTAGGCTTAGCCTTAGCCGGCGGACCGATAGGCGGAGACCTGGATTTGTGGTACTTAAATGCCCGCTCTATTTTCAATTACACGGTGCTTAATATCGGCGGGAACTATCCCATTGTATTTGTACTTTCCAACAAGATCGGTTCTGTACGCCCTTATGGCCGCACGGACGAAGTGCCCGCCTTTGAAAAATTCTTCCTGGGTGGGGCAGATACCATCCGCGGGTATGAGCGTGCCGGCGAAATCGGCCCCAAATACGGCGGAACCACTTACTACGTGATGAACGCGGAATTACGCTTTCCGCTGGCCCGCGAAGGCCGGCGCAACATGGCCCAATTTGCCTTCTTCTTTGATTTAGGTAACTCGTGGAATCACTTTGATGACTTGGAATTTTCCATGGGCCCGGATGAAAATCAATTTAAGGCCGGCGTAGGGGTTGGATTACGTTTAACAACGCCTTCGCTGCCGATCCGCATTGACTGGGGATACGGTCTTAACCACCGCAGCGGAGAAGACAGATCGCACTTCTACTTCAACATCTCAAACATGATGTAAGGAGTTTATGCAAAAAAGATTATTCGCGGTTCTTTGTTTTTTGAGTTTGGCAGCGGGGGTAAGTGCCCAGGAATTGACACTAACCGAAGAAGAAAACGCTGCGGTAGCCGCTATTTTGGCCAAAGTGCAGGAACCGGCTACTAAACCGGACCAACTGCCCCCGCCCGTTCAGGCCCAACAGGAAGTCAAACAGGCCCTTGAACAAGAAGACCCCGAACCCGACGAAGAAGAAGCGCAGGACGCTGCCCCTAAAAAATGCTTAACGGTAGCTTTTGTGGATATTGACGAAGCCTTTAACGCACATCCGCGCACGGTAGCGGTGAAAGAGCAAATCCGTCAAAAAATTCTATCCAAAGAAGAGGAAGTAGCCAACGCCAAAGATTTAATTGCCCGTTTACATGAAGAAAACGGCCGTTTAGCCGGGCTAATCCGCCAACTAAAACCGTTCTATGAACGCATTGTAGTAGAACCACACAAAATGCTCCCCCGTCCAGCCGAAAATGCCGACGAATTAGAATTAGGCAATGTATTAAACCGCCTGACCTTTGCCGGTACGGACGTTTTTTATGCCAGCCCCTTAAATACGCCCGCCCAGTTGGAAGACCTCAAAGCGCGTATTGCTTCCAACAAACGCACGATTGAAGAACGGAGTTTTTTTATTGATAACTACAAGGCCCAAACCCGCGAAGAAATTTTGAAGTTAGAAGAACAAGAAGTAAAGGAAATTTTGAAAGATATTTACGTAGAAATTAAATCCTTTGCTAAAAAACGTAACATCGGGGCCGTGGTACGCAAAGACGAAGTGCTTTACGGAGAAAAACCCGTTAATGTTACCAAAGATTTTATAAATCGCTTAAAAAAAGCCAAGAAATACCGCAAACGCGGAAAGTGAGGTGCTTATGAAACCGTTGTCTATTGAGCAAATTACCCAAATCACGAATACACAGGCCAGCGGCCAAACCGACTTACAAATTACCGCTTTATGCTCGCTTGAAAACGCACACGAAGGGGGCATTTGTTATGTGACTTCGTTGGAAAAACCGGAACTATTTGAAAAGTTAAACGCCTCTGCAGTATTTGTCCCTGTGGCGGCTAAAGAAGCCCAGCTCCCTTTCAAAGGCGTATTGCTGTATGCGGATAATCCCGAGTGGGCCTTTGTTTTGCTCATGAAATACGTTGACGCTCAATTTCAAAAACATACCCCGGGCATCCACCCCACAGCGGTTATCAGCCCCCAAGCCAAACTGGGGCAAAACGTATCGGTAGGGGCCTATACCGTAATTGAAGACGGGGCCGTCATTGGAGACAATACCGTTATTTTCCCCCAATGCTATATCGGCAAAGAAGTAACCATCGGCAAAAATTGTTACATCTACCCGCAAGTAGTCATCCGGGAACAATGTGTACTCAAAGACTATGTCATCTTACAGGCCGGAGCCAAAATCGGCAGTGACGGCTTTGGATTTATGTTCCATGACGGCCGCCACCAAAAAATTCCGCAAATCGGCAATGTAGTCCTTGGCAATGACGTGGAAATTCAATCCAATGCCTGTGTAGACCGCGCCAAAATTACCAGCACCACTGTAGGCGATAACACGAAGATTGACAACCTGGTACAAATCGGCCACAATGTAAATATCGGGATGAGTTCCATTTGCTGTGCCCAAGTCGGCGTGGCCGGGACAACCGACATTGGAAACGGAGTGATTTTAGCGGGGCAAGTAGGTTTAGCCGGACATATGAAAATTGGGGACCGCGTCCAAGTGGGTGCCCAGTCCGGGGTGATGAGTTCTATCCCGGCGGGAAAAACCTATTTAGGAACCCCGGCTATGCCGCAGCGTGACTCGTTAAAACAAGAGGTATTTTTACGCAAACTGCCGGATATATATAAGCAATTTCAACAACTTCAAAAAGAGGTACAAGCGTTCCAAAATCTATCATTTTGGGGACGCCTCAAAAAATTATTAGGACGTTAGTATATGCGAAAAACCCTTAAACAACCTGCCGTAGTACATGGCCCCGGTTTACACACGGGCGTGCTTACGACAATGACCTTCTACCCCGCGCAAAACGGGATTACGTTTTTGCGTACGGATTTGCCCCAGGCCAAACCCATTGTAGCGCATGTTACCAGTGTAGGTTCTACCTTGCGCGGCACCAATTTGA
>ONQH01000041.1 GCA_900319885.1 Candidatus Avelusimicrobium ruminicola | reverse complement strand
AATTAATATTACAAGAAAGAGAGTTTAATGTGCTCTCTAAAGGACGTTCTAAACGGCATGCCTATTTGGATAAGGCAGAGCGAACAGGATACCAACAGACCTATATTCACGAAGATTCTGATGATTATATGCCTAATATTCATGTTTATGCTGATGGTTTAGGAATTACTAGCGCAACAATTCAGGTATGCCCTAGTAAACTCCTATACGGCACAAATATTTACGAAACCAAAGAAGAAGATTTTGAGCAATTCCTAAAACTGCTAGTAGCAAGGTTAGAGTATGCGGGCATTTTAACGGATGAATCGGTATTGCGAAAACATTATTTATCAGGTTGGGATGTAAATAAACCTGTTATTCTACCTTTTAGTTCTTCCGTTTTAAGATTTATTTGTGGACATAGTGTACCACAACCTGCTAAATCTCGGAAAGGTTACTCTGTATATGAAGAATCGAATGGTTGGTGTGTGCATTTTAATTTCCAACACAAAGGTATCAAAATGTACGATAAAACAGCAGAAGCAATGAAATGGAACGGTATGCCTGTAGATTTAGCAGCACTATTCAAAGAAAGTGGATGTAGTATGGTTAATTTTGAGTATGCAATGAATGATATAAGATCTGTTGATGATGAACTAAAACTCATTAAAACCTATCTTCCTAATACTCTTGAAACAGCATTTAATAGAGATGTGTGTTCAAAAATCTTACAGTATAGAACTATTGGTATATTGGAAGGATTTTTTACTATCTCCAATGATATGGTAAAACATTTGGCTACTATAGAACAATTTTGTGATATGAATAAAAAATATAACGGCCTACAAAAAAGGAATGCTCTATTTGGTGCAGTATGTAAGTTTAATATATTAGGGTATGCTGATTATTATAAATACTTAAAAAAATATTATTCACGAAAAGAAGTAAGAAAGAATCTGAATCTACTTAAACAACTCAACCTTTCTAGGATGCCTGAAGAAAGAATATTCAAAGAAACTATATTACAGTCTCTATACTCTAAAGATTATGTTACTGAGAAGAGTATTTTGGATACATTAGAGAGCTATAAGAATGAGAATTTTTTACCCCATAAAACTCCTGTAATACAGGAAACTGACAATCTGGAGAGCGCCCGCTATGCAAACTAATACAAGCCCTCTAATGGATGTAAAAGAGGTGGCTACATACTTACACCTCTCTCCCGCAACAGTATATGCCAAAAAATGTCGTGGTGAATTTCCAAAAGGCAGTACGGTAAAACTATTTGGGAAATTACTTTTTAAACGAGAGAAGATAGAGCAACTGGTGGAGGATTCTACTGAACCTTCCTTTGGGCACTCTTAAGATACACTTGGTTATTTGGTTTGCTCGGATTCTAACAATCTTTTTAGAGCCAACCGAACAACCGAAGATAAGTTCCGGTCTTCCCGTTGGGCGTACGCTTGAGCAAGAGCCAACAGTTCAGCGGGAAGCGTAAAACTAATCGTTTTCATTTTTTTATTATCTTGTTCAGACATATATAGATAATAGCAAATTTGATTAGATATGAAAACATAATACTTGACAATATAATTAAATATTATATAATATTGTATTATAATATTGAGGAATATTAAATATGAAAATTTATCAAAACAAAAAAGGACTTTATGGGATTGATTATTATGATAAGACAGGGAAAAGACACCGCCGCATTGTTGCCACTAACGAATCAGCGGCTAAAGAGGAATTGGCTAAATGCACAAACTCATTTTACAAAGCCAAAAATGACCCACGCTTAATGCAAGAAAGTCAATTATTTAAAGATATGGCTTCATTATTTATTGAGCATCACGTAAATTTTTTACCATCTAAAGAAACATATGTATTTATGTTTAACAACATATTAGCCCATTTTGGCAGTTATACTTTAAAAGAAATTACTCCACTTGAAGTGCAAACATTCTACAATCAAATTGTCCTAGAGAATTCCGTCTCTTACGCTGACCGCCATTTGGGTATCATCAGCAAGTTTTTCAATTGTTTAAATGACTGGGATAAGTATAGTGGTCCTAATCCCTGTCGTAAAGTAAAGAAACGACACAACGAAGAACCTTTTGAACCACATCCAATAAATGAACAAGAGATTCAACAACTTCTGCCATTTATTAGTGAAGAAGTTCGCCCGTGCGTAATACTTGGATTTTATACGGGGTTAAGACGACAGGAATTATTAGGCCTTCGTTGGGAACATATTGATTTTACCCACAAAACAATCTTCATCCCAAAAACTAAAACCGAACAACCTCGTACTTTGGGACTAACAGCAGATATTCAACAAATTTTACAAGGATTGAATCCCCAAAGAGACGGGCTTGTATTTGGAAATGTAACCAAAGAAAAATTGAAATACCAACTTAATAAAGCATCCGAGAAATCAGGCATAGGACATATTAGACCGCATGATATGAGGCATTCCTTTGCAGTAAATTTCCTAAACCGTGGTGGCACTTTGGAACATTTGCAGCGGTTACTTGGTCATAGTAAAATTACCACTACACAACGCTATTTACGGTTTAAAACTGGTGAAATTGCTAGCAAAATGATGGTAATGGATGGGATGATTCCCCTTGATATTGTAAATGGGAACAAATAATATACGCATAAACTACGCAGATTTTGCGTAGTTTAGCAAGCATTTCTAAAATTAGCCAAAAAGTAGAAATCTTCTGCTAGGCATTTCTATTTTTTGCGGAAAATAGAAATGAAATTTGATTTGTTTCTAAAAAAGTTTTAAAATAGAAATATCGATGGTATGTGGGAGATCAATATGAAACACTTCAAAGCAGGCGTTTATAGAGAACAGATTGGTTATAAAAGCTTTTCCCCTTCACTAATTAATAAATCTTTTGATATTTCAGACAAGCAAATTAACCTACTACTGGAAGAAGCAAGCCGCGCGATCGGACAACTAAACGCCTATTCAGATTTTGAAGAAGTAAATATGGACCTTTTTATCAACATGCATATTTATAAAGAGGCAACTTTGTCTAATAAAATTGAAGGAACACAAACCACTATGGACGAAGCTGTTAAACCTGAGGAATTGGTTGTGCCGGAAAAAAGAGATGATTGGCAAGAAATACAAAATTACACAAAGGCTATCCATTTTGCACAACAAGAATTGTCAAAGTTACCTGTTTCCATACGCTTAATTACTGACACTCATGCCATTCTATTGAAAGGAGTCCGTGGCGAGCACAAAAATCCTGGAGAAATACGCAAAAGCCAAAATTGGATTGGAGGATCTTCTCCCAGCAACGCATTTTTTGTCCCTCCGCACTACGAAGAATTGCCGGAACTGTTATCAGATTTAGAAAAATTTTGGCATAACGACGCCCTTCAAATTCCGACTTTAATTAAAATTGCTGTATTTCACTACCAATTTGAAACATTACACCCTTTTTGTGATGGTAATGGAAGAATGGGCCGATTGTTGATCCCTCTGATGTTAATGTCTTGTGGCGTACTAACTAAACCTGCTCTGTATATTTCCAGCTTCTTTGAAAGCAATAAAGGACGTTACTATGATTCATTAACAAAAGTACGCACGCAAAACGATTTAGGGCAATGGATAAAATTCTTCCTGACTGGTGTAATTACAACTGCCAAAAACGGAACGGTAACCCTAAAGAAATTAATTGCTTACAGAAATCAAATTAATGATCTCAGTATGACATTAGGAGCCAGAGCGAAAAAAGCAGATGAAGTTATTAAATGGATGTTTGGTAACCCTGTAGCTAATACCAAGAAAATCGCCGAACAACTGCATTTTTCGTATGGTGTCGCTAACCGCTTGCTGGGAGATTTAGAAAAACTAGGTATTCTTAACCATAAAGTTACAATTTCTAACGTAAAATATTACGAACTAAAAGGGTACTTAGACCTGTTTAAATAACCGCTATTGTCAATATTTTGGCAATGAGTAAAAAAGACAAATGAAACAAATATTTTTTCGTCTGAGAATTAACAAGCAAAAACACATTTCGCCCTTGACATGGGAAAGGCCACAGGTTCGATCCCTGTACTGGGCACCATTTAGAAAACCCGCCTATTTGGCGGGTTTTTTAATGCCCAGTAGCGCATAAACTGACTCAGCGCGGCAGGGAGCGAAAGGGGTTCCCCTTGCTTTATAATTTGCAATGTAAAAGTGTTATTTCTTCCCGCCCTATTTAGCTCTAGCAAAAAAGCAGTGGTCACGCTGCTTGCGTTGGTGGCCTTGGCGGCCATTTACGCGTTTAGCCGCGGACTGCTAAAAATATAAGTAGCACCAAACGATGCAAACCACCCGGTTAAAAGCCGGGTGGTTTTTTAGTTGGACTATACCTCCGCAAATTGTTATGATAATCTTAAGGAGATTTTTATGGAGTTACTCATCGCTTTTATAGCCGGGTCCGCCCTGGCAGGCTTACTGGCCTTTTGGAAAATCAACCAACTTAAATTAGAAACCGTTCGTCTGCAAGAACGCGAAAATGCCTTTCAGCAAAAACAGGCAGAACAGGAAAAATTCTTTCACACGTTGCAAGAACAAGCCAAAGATTCTTTTAAGCAATTAGCCACGGACTCCTTAAAAGAACAAAAGGCCGAACTGGTCACCCAAAACACTACGCTGGTTTCTCCGCTTAAAGAAGCCATGGATAAATTCACCAAACAAGTGGGCGATTTGCGCACCGAAAGCACCGCGCTCCACGGACTGTTGCAAAACGCCATTGAACGCACCTTACAACTTAACGAAAATCTTTCGCAAGAAGCACAGAATTTGACCGAAGCCCTCAGAAGTCCCAAGAAACAAGGCACCTGGGGCGAAATTATTTTGGAAGATGTACTCACCGCAGCGGGCCTGCGCAAGGGAATTGAGTTTGATACACAAGTCTCCTTTACAACGGAAGGGAACCAGCGCAAACAGCCTGATTTTATCGTACACCTGCCGGGCAAACGGGATTTAATTATTGACTCCAAAATGTCATTAACTGCTTATTTGGAGTGGCAAGCCGCCACCGACGACGAACAAAAACAAAAACACCTGAAAGAGCATATCCAATCCATTGAAAAACATATCAAAGAATTATCCGCACAAGATTATACATCCCTCTTGCCGCATGAAAAACTGGATTTTACGTTTATGTTTATCCCCATTGAGTATGCGTATTTTATTGCGGTGCAGGCCAAACCGGAACTTAATGAATTGGCCCGCAAGCACCGCATTGCCATTGTTACTGCCTCCAACCTGTTTTCCGTGTTGCAAATTGCCGACAATTTGTGGCGCATGGAGCGTGGCAGCCAATTAGTAGACAAAATTTTTAAGACCGCGCAGGAAATGATGGAACGCACAGGCCGCTTTGGTGAACGCATGGCTGACCTGCATACCCGGTTAACGCAACTTTCCAAATCGTACGAAGATGCCGACAAGGCACTGCGCGGCAAGCAAGGCATTGTGTCTTGCGCGAAACAGTTGGAAGATCTGCGTATTAAATCTACCCGCAAATTGCCCGAACTCCTTGATACTTCCGCGGACAATATCCGGTAAAAAAGGTACAATGGGAATATGATTTTATTTAATTGTGATTACAATGAAGGGGCCCACCCCCGTATCCTGGAAAAACTAACGCAAACCAATTTGGAACAAACCCCCGGATACGGCAACGACCCCTACTGCCACCAAGCAGCGCAACTTATTAAAAAACTTTGCCGCGCACCCCAAGCAGAGGTCCATTTTTTATGTGGGGGTACCCAAACCAATTTAACGGTATTAGCTGCGTGTTCGCGCCCGTATCAAAGCATTATTTCGGCCAGTTCCGGGCATATTAACGTGCACGAAACCGGGGCCATTGAAACCACCGGCCACCGCATTGAAGCCCTGCCGGAAACAAACGGGAAAATTACCGCGCAGCAAATTGCCCAAGTCTGCAAAGCGCATTGGGAAGATGACAACCCGGAATTTTCCCCCCAACCCAAAACGGTGTATTTGTCGTTCCCTACGGAATACGGCACACTCTATTCCCTTCAAGAATTGCAGGAAATCCGCCGCGTATGCGATGACAATAATTTATTTCTTTTTATAGACGGGGCGCGGCTGGGCTATGGACTGACCGCCCCGGGAAATGATGTTACGCTGGCCGATTTAGCCGCACTGTGTGACGTCTTTTATATTGGCGGCACCAAAATCGGCGCCTTGTTGGGTGAGGCGGTAGTTATCCCCAACAAAAAATTACAGAAAGATTTTCGCTATTTTATTAAACAAAAAGGCGGCATGTTGGCCAAGGGACGTATTTTGGGCCTTCAGTTTTTAACCCTGTTTGAAGACGGGTTATATAGGCAACTTGCCCAGCACGCCAACGAAATGGCCGCCCGCATTAAACGCGCTTGCCAAGAGGCGGGGTTTGAATTTTTGTACGATTCTCCCACCAACCAACAGTTTCCCATTTTTCCCAACGATCTGCTGGCGCAACTGGAACAAACCTACGTTTTTGCGCATATCAAACGGGTAGATCATAAACGCTCGGCAATTCGTATTTGTACCAGTTGGGCCACTCGCCCGGAAGACGTGGAACAACTTACCACCGATCTACTTAAATTAGCCAAGGAAAAAGATGCTACACATCGGGTGTCATTTATCAAGCAGTAACGGCTTTGAGGCCATGGGCAAGACGGCCCTTTCTATCGGGGCGGATACGTTCCAGTTTTTTACGCGCAACCCCCGCGGGGGTCGCGCCAAAGAGATTGACCCGCAAGACGCCGCCCGGCTGCTAACACTCATGAAGGAGCACCACTTCGCGCCAATTATCGCCCACGCCCCCTATACGCTTAATCCCGCCAGTGCCGACGCAAAAACGCGCGACTTTGCTTTAATGACGTTTGCCGACGACCTCAAACGCATGGAATATGTGCCGGGCAACCTGTATAATTTTCATCCCGGTTCACACGTAGGCCAAGGCATAGACAAAGGCATTGAACTGATCATCCACACGCTTAACGAAATTTTAGACCCCAAGCAACACACAACCGTTTTATTAGAAACGATGGCCGGCAAAGGCAGCGAAATCGGCAGCCGATTTGACGAATTAAAACGTATCATAGACGGTGTTACACACAATGAGTTATTGGGCGTTTGCTTAGACACTTGCCACGTAAATGATGCCGGATATTCCCTGGTAAAACTGGACGAAACGCTTACGCAATTTGATAAACAAGTAGGCCTGCCTTTATTAAAGGCGCTGCACATCAACGACAGCCTAAACCCCCTGGGTTCCCACAAAGACCGCCACGCCCCCATCGGGCAAGGCACGATTGGCACCCAAACATTAGCCAACGTAATAAATCATCCAGCACTTAAGCATTTACCTTTTTGTTTAGAAACCCCCAACAACTTGGACGGCTACGCACGCGAAATTAAACTGCTACGCGGGCTGTATAGGGAATAAATTACGAAACAAAAAACCCGCACAAGGCGGGTTTATGTTGTAAATGGTGGACATGACAAGGATCGAACTTGCGACCCTGGCCATTTGGCGTTGTCTA
>ONQH01000042.1 GCA_900319885.1 Candidatus Avelusimicrobium ruminicola | reverse complement strand
AAAATGTCTGGACGTCATGGTAACAAAGGTGTTATTTCAAGAATTTTACCAGAAGAAGATATGCCATTTATGGAAGACGGTACTCCAGTAGATATCGTTCTTAACCCACAAGGTATTCCTTCTCGTATGAACGTAGGCCAGTTGCTAGAAACTATGCTGGGTTGGGCCGCGCACTACTTGCATTACAATGCGGCTACCCCTGTATTTGATGGCCCGAGCGAAGAAGAAGTAGTCAACGAAGTACGCAAAGCCAAAGAAAAAATCTTAGATGACAAGGGCCTAAAAGGGAAAGCGCGCGAAGAATATGCCGCTAAATACCTGCCCGATGATTATTGCCGTATCACCTTGTACGACGGAAGAACCGGTGAACCGTTTGAAGAAAAAGTAACCATCGGTTATATGTACATGATGAAACTAATTCACTTGGTGGAAGACAAAGTCCACTCCCGTTCCACGGGGCCTTACAGCTTAATTACGCGCCAGCCGTTAGGCGGTAAAGCGCAATTCGGTGGTCAGCGTTTCGGGGAAATGGAAGTGTGGGCCATGGAAGGTTACGGTGCTACATATACCCTCCAGGAATTCTTAACCGTCAAATCCGACGATTACGATGGCCGCACCAAGATGTACGAATCTATTGTAAAAGGCAAAGCCCCCACCTCCCCCGGTGTGCCGGAATCTTTCAAGGTTCTCATTAAAGAATTGCAAGCCTTGGGGTTAAGTGTGGACTTGCTACAAAAGCACGAAAACGGTGATAATACCGTTGTAGAAACTGACGATAAACCTACCGCAGCGGCTTCCGCGGCGAGCGAAGAGGAAGCCAAATAGGCGGGAGAATAACACATGCAAACGAAAAAAGTGAAGAAAAATAACGACTTAAACTTTTTTGACTTTGATGCCATCCGTTTAGGCATCGCCAGCCCGGAACAAATCAGCGCGTGGTCTTTTGGCGAAGTGAAAAAACCGGAAACCATTAACTACCGCACGTTGAAACCGGAGCGAGATGGTTTATTCTGCGAACGCATTTTTGGCCCTACCAAGGACTTTGAATGTGCCTGCGGCAAATATCGCTGGCCCAAATACAAAGGCATTAAGTGCGACCGCTGTGGCGTGGAAGTAACCGAAGCCAAAGTGCGCCGTGAACGCATGGGGCATATTGAACTGGCTGTGCCGGTGGCCCATGTGTGGTTCTTGCGCAAAAACCCGTCTCGTATCGGTATTTTATTAGATCAACGCACCAGCGATTTGGAACGCGTGGTTTACTATGCGGCCTACGTAGTGTTGGAAGATTGTATTGACAATGTAACCGGCCGCCCGGACTTCAAGAAAGGCACGCTCCTGTCCGATGCACAAGTGCGCGAAGCCCGCAAAAAACACGGTTCCCGCTTAAAAGTGGATATCGGTGCCCCGGCTATTAAGACGTTATTGGAAGGCATTGATTTTGATAAAGAAATTCCGGCCTTGCACGAACAACTTAAAAATACGCAGAGCGAAGTAGAACGCACTAAACTCATCCGCCGTATTAAAACGATGGAAGAGTTCAAGGAAAGCGGCAACCGCCCGGAATGGATGATTTTAAGCGTACTGCCCGTCATCCCGCCGGATTTGCGCCCGTTAGTACCGCTTGATGGCGGACGCTTCGCGGCCTCTGACTTAAACGATTTGTATCGTCGTATTATCAACCGCAACAACCGTCTCAAACACATTGAATCCTTGCGCGCGCCGGAAGTAATGATTTACAACGAAAAGCGCCTTTTGCAAGAAGCCGTAGATGCGTTAATTGAAAACGGGGCTCGCGGTAAAGTATTTATCGGCCCCGGTGGCAGACCGCTTAAATCTTTGTCTGACAGCATTAAAGGTAAACACGGGCGTTTCCGCCAAAACTTACTCGGTAAACGTGTGGACTACTCCGGTCGTTCCGTAATTGTAGTCGGCCCGAACTTGAAAATTCACCAATGCGGTTTACCCAAACTAATGGCGTTGGAACTTTTCAAACCTTTTATCATTGGCGAACTGATGAAAAAAGAAGGGACCACCCTGAAATCCGCCAAGAAAATGCTTGAAAAAGTACGCCCGGAAATTTGGGATATTCTGGAAAAAGTAACCCAATCTCACCCGGTTATGTTAAACCGTGCTCCTACCTTACACCGCTTAGGTATTCAGGCTTTTGAACCGGTACTGATTGAAGGTAAAGCCATCCAGTTACACCCGCTCACCTGTGCGGCTTTCAACGCTGACTTTGACGGTGACCAGATGGCTGTACACGTACCGCTTTCCTTGGAAGCGCAAATGGAAGCGCGCACCCTGATGTTGGCTTCTAACAACATCTTGTCTCCCGCTTCCGGTAGACCGATTGCCGCCCCCTCCCATGATATGGTATTGGGTGTCAACTGGATTACCACGGTAAAAGACGGAGACATCGGTGAAGGTTCTATCTTTGGATCCAAAGAAGAAGCCCTAGTGGCTTTGGAATATGGCAAACTTTCTTACCACGCCAAAATCAAAGTGCGCGGTATGAACGCTGTGCCGGAACTGGATGCCAAAGGCAAAACGGTAACCGATCCTGCCCAGTGGAAAGATTTTACCTGTGTAGGCCGCATTATTTTTAACCAGGCCTTGCCCAAAGGATGGGAATTTATCAATAAAACCGTCGGTAAGAAAGAATTGGGTGCTTTAGTAGATGAATGTTACAAGAGCAAAAAATATGGCCGCGCTGCTGCGGTACAACTCTTAGACAACATCATGAAGATGGGGTATCACTATGCTACCTTGTCCGGGTTGTCCATCTCTATTGCAGATATGACTATTCCTTCTGCTAAGAAAGATATGATCAAAAAGGCCAAAGCCGAAGTAGCCAAAATTCAAGCGCAGGCCGAAGCCGGTATCATTACCGAAGGTGAACGTTATAACAAAGTAATTGATATTTGGACCCGCGTCACGGATGACGTGGCCAACGAACTTTTCAAAGAAATGAAAAAGTTTGAAGAATCCAAATATGACCCCACCAACAAAGAACATAGCGGACAACGCTTCAACTCTGTCTATTTAATGGCAGATTCTGGCGCCCGCGGTTCCCGCCAACAGGTACGCCAGTTGGCCGGTATGCGCGGTCTAATGGCTAAACCGCAGAAAAAATTGACCGGGGGTCAGGGTGAAATTATTGAAAACCCGATTACCGCTAACTTCCGCGAAGGGTTGTCGGTGCTGGAATACTTTATTTCCACGCACGGTGGACGTAAAGGTCTTTCCGATACGGCTTTGAAAACAGCCGACGCCGGTTACTTAACCCGCCGTTTGGTAGACGTAGCCCACAACGTAGTAATTACGGAACAGGACTGCGGCACGCACAACGGGATTGTAGTCAAATCCTTAATGAGCGGCGAAGAAATGGTGGAACCGTTAGATGAACGTATTTTGGGCCGCACTTCGCTAGAAAATGTGGTAGTAAAAGTACAAAAAGCCAACGGTAAAGAAGAAGAAAAAACCATCATTAAAGAAGGCGATTTAATTACCTTGGAACAAGCCAAAGAAGTAAAGAAATACGGCGTAGAATCCGTGCGCATCCGCTCGGTACTTACCTGCGAAACGTCCTACGGTGTCTGTGCCAAATGTTACGGTTTGTCCTTGGCCACGGCTTCTAACAGCAACCCCGGCGACTCCGTGGGTATTATTGCCGCCCAGTCCATCGGCGAACCTGGTACGCAGTTAACGCTCCGTACGTTCCACATCGGTGGTACGGCGTCTCGTGTACTTTCCCGCAGCCAAGCGGTAGCGGAAACGGATGGTAAAGTAACCTTCAAAGATGTGAAGATTATTACCAACCAATATGATAACCAAATCTGCATTTCCAGAAACGGGTCTATCTTTGTGACCGCTGGAAATGGTACAATAAAAGAATACAAGATTCAGTACGGGGCTACGATCTTAACCCAAGATAAAGCCTCTGTGAAAAAAGGCACGCTACTTGCGGAGTGGGACCCTCACTCCATCCCGGTACTCGCGGAAACGAAAGGAACCGTGAAACTGACGGATGTAATTGAAGGTATCACCTTGCAAGAAGAACGCAACAAAGTGACCGGCGTCATTGAACGCAAAATTACAGCTAGCCGCGGCGGGAAACATAACCCCCGCATTAGCATCAGCGGCAAAGGCAAGGGCATTAACTTGCCGCTCCCGATTGATACCATCTTGATGGTGGAAGACGGTGAGTCTGTAGAACCCGGCGACGTACTTGCAAAAATCGGTCGCGAAGCCGGCGGCACGAAAGATATTACGGGCGGTTTGCCCCGTATCGCGGAGTTGTTTGAAGCCCGCAGACCCCATAACCCGGCCATTATCTCCGAGTTTGAAGGGATTGTGAGTTTGGAAACATCTCCCAAAGGTTTGATTGAAGTTGTCGTGCGGAACGAAGAGACCAACCAGGTCAAGCAATATAGCATTCCGCAAGGCAAACACTTAGTAGTATATGAAGGCGACCATGTAGGCGTGGGTGAAGCCCTAACCGACGGCGCCATTGACCCTCACGACGTGCTGCGCGTGAAGGGTGAAAAAGAAGCACAAGAGTTCCTATTAAACGCCATCCAAGAAGTGTACCGCTTGCAGGGCGTAACCATTAACGACAGACATATTGAGGTTATTGTCCGTCAAATGTTAGGGAACGTGAAGATCCTGGATGCAGGAGACACCAACTTCTTAAAAGGAGAAGTCATCAGCCGCGGACGCTGGTTACGTGAAAACGCCAAGATGAAAGCGGCCGGCAAACGTTTGGCGGATGCCGAAACGATCCTTTTAGGTATCAGTAAAGCGTCTATTGCGTCTGAATCGTTCATTTCCGCGGCTTCGTTCCAAGAAACCACCAAGGTTTTGACGGACGCCGCTATTGAAGGCAAAATTGACGAATTGCAAGGCCTCAAAGAAAATGTAATCGTAGGCCATTTGATCCCCGCGGGTACTGGTATTTCCGCGCGGCAAATAGCCAAAGAGTTTAACCAAAAACGTAAAGAAACTAAATAGGAGAGAAGTAATGCCAACAGTAAACCAATTAGTAAAATACGGTCGGGCAAAAGAACAAAACAGAACCAAATCGCCCGCGTTGCAAGCCTGCCCCCAACGGCGCGGTGTTTGCACCCGTGTTTATACCACCACCCCTAAAAAACCGAACTCTGCTTTGAGAAAGGTGGCCCGTGTGAAACTCACGTCCAAAATGGAAGTGACTGCTTACATCCCGGGTGTGGGACACAACTTGCAGGAACACTCCATCGTGCTCGTGCGCGGTGGCCGTGTGAAGGACTTGCCAGGTGTGCGCTATCACATCATCCGCGGTGCCTTAGATGCCGCCGGCGTTGAAAACAGAAAACAAGGCCGCTCGCTTTATGGCGTAAAACGCCCGAAAGCTGGTAAATAATTTTTAGGAGTGAATTAGAATATGCCAAGAAAAGGTTTAAGACCCAGAGACAGAAGACCGCTCCCCGCGCCGGATTATAAATACAATTCCGTGCTCGTGGCCCGGTTTATTAACAAATTAAATTTTGAAGGCAAAACTGCCACCGCCGAACGCATTTTGGACGACGCCATGGCCATCATTGCCGAAAAAACCAAAGAAAACGCCATTGACGTTTTCAACAAATGTATTGAAAATGTACGCCCCTTGGTGGAAGTAAAAGCCCGCCGCGTGGGAGGTGCCAACTACCAAGTGCCCACCGAAGTAAAACCCTTGCGCAGCACCACTTTGGCTATGCGCTGGCTGATCGGTGCCGCACAAAGCCGCAAAGGCCGCCCGATGGCTGAAAAATTAGCCGAAGAAATTATCTTGGGCGCTAAGAAAGAAGGTACCGCGTTCAAAAAACGCGAAGACGTGCACAAAATGGCGGAAGCCAACCGCGCGTTTGCTCACTTTAAATGGTAATTGGGACTAGAAAGATATGGCTGAATTTAAAACCTATCCGTTAGATAAAATCCGCAATATCGGTATTATCGCGCACATTGACGCCGGTAAGACCACCACTTCCGAACGTATTTTGTACTATACCGGTAAAGTGCACAAAATCGGTGAAACGCACGACGGTGCGTCCGTAACCGACTGGATGGAACAAGAACGCGAAAGAGGCATTACGATTACCTCCGCGGCCATTTACTGTGTGTGGAAAGATTGTCAACTTAACATTATTGACACTCCCGGACACGTGGACTTTACGGCTGAAGTAGAACGTTCCTTGCGCGTGCTCGACGGTGCTGTATGCTGCTTTGACGGTGTACAGGGTGTAGAACCGCAATCTGAAACGGTATGGCGTCAAGCTGATAAATACCACGTACCGCGCATTGCCTACATTAACAAAATGGACCGTATTGGTGCGGACTTTATTCGTTCTGCCAACTCCATTAAGGAAAAATTAGGTGGTAACGCCTGTCCGATTCAATTGCCTATCGGCGCCGAAGATAAATTTGTCGGTGTAATTGACTTGGTCAAAATGAAAGGCATTGTCTGGGATGGCGACCACAACGGTGCTACGTTTACCGAAGGTGAAATCCCCGCGGAACTCAAAGATCAAGCCGAACAATATCGCAACGAAATGTTGGAAAAATTAGCGGACTTTGATGAAACCATCATGGAACGCTACTTAAACGGCGATACCAATTTTACGGAAAAAGAAATTAAAGCCGCTATCCGCAAAGGTACACTTACGGGTAAATTCTTCCCGGTAATTTGTGGTTCTTCGTATAAAAACAAAGGGGTGCAACCGCTTTTGGACTGCGTAAACGACTATCTACCCTCTCCTGTAGATGTGCCGCCCGTCAAAGGGACGAACCCCAATACCGGCGAAGAAGTTTTCCGCAAACCTTCTAATAGCGAACCGTTCTGCGGCCTTATCTTTAAAGTTCAAACCGATCCGTTCGTAGGGAAACTAAGTTTCTTCCGCATTTATTCCGGTACGATTAAAGCCGGGGATGCGGTATACTTCCCGGGCAAAAACGCCACGGAACGTTTTGGCCGTATGATGCGTATGATGGCCGATAAACGTGAAGAAGTAAAAGAACTTTCCGCCGGGGAAATCGCCGCTACCGTGGCTATTAAAAACTCCCGCGTGGGGCAAACAATCTGCTCTCCGGATGCCCCGATTGTGCTGGAAAGCATTACCTTCCCGGAACCGGTAATCTCCATCGCTGTAGAACCGAAATCGAAAGCTGATGAAGAAAAAATGTCCAACGCCTTGGCTCGTTTGGCCGAAGAAGACCAAACCTTCCGCGTGCGCACCGATGAAGAAACCGGCCAAACCGTTATCAGCGGTATGGGCGAACTTCACTTGGACATTATTGTAGACCGCATGAAACGCGAATTTAACGTACAAGCTAACGTAGGTGCTCCGCAAGTGGCCTACCGCGAAACCATCACCAAGACCGTTGAACAAGAGACCAAGTTCGTACGTCAGTCTGGTGGACGCGGTCAATACGGGCACGTATTTTTACGCTTGGAACCG
>ONQH01000170.1 GCA_900319885.1 Candidatus Avelusimicrobium ruminicola | reverse complement strand
TTCTGCTGGATGCTACGGCCCCTTACACGCAAAATGTCAAGTTGGTGGAAAAATTAAAAAAAGTTTTCTGCCCGATATTCCTCGTTCTCAATAAAATAGATTTAGTAAAACAACCCGGCGTGTTGGCCCAGTTGGAAGAACAAGTCAAAAAAGATTTACCAGTCAAAGGTGTATTTGCCATTAGCGCGGCTAAAGGCCAAGGCATTGAGCCACTAAAACAGGCTGTAGTCCATGCGTTGCCCACCAGCCCGGCGTATTTCCCGGCGGGGCAGTGGACGGACCGCTGGGAGCGTTTTTACGCGGCCGAGTTTATCCGCGAACAAATCTTTCAACTCTATCAGCAGGAAATCCCCTACAGCACCTACGTGGAAGTAGAAAAATTTACCGAAGACCTAGGGGCCAAGAATTTTATCCGTGCCAATATCCATGTGGAGCGCGAGAGCCAAAAGCCGATTATCATTGGCAAAGGCGGCAGTATGATTAAAAAATTGCGCGAACGTAGCCAAAAACGCATTGAAGAATTTTTGGGGCGTAAATACCGGGTAGAACTTAATGTGGTAGTGTCGCCGAATTGGCGCAACGATACCGACTTATTGGAGCAATTTGGATATATCCAAAAAGACCCGCGCGAGATGTAAAACATTATTTTTTAAGTCGTTAAAAACAAATTAAGCATGTTACCGCTTGATTTGTTTTTTTTTTTTCTTATAATGTGCTATGCGACGACTTTGCATTGTATAAATAGGGGGGTACCTGAAATGAAAAAAAATTGTTGTAAAGGGTGTATAAACGCTAGGGGCTTTACGTTAATTGAACTATTAGTGGTGGTATTGATTATTGGCATATTAGCAGCTATTGCTTTGCCACAATACCAGGTGGCGGTAGGCAAGGCCCGGTTTATGGAAATGATGGCAGCGGGGGACGCTATACACAAAGCACAAGAAGTTTATTTTTTACACAACGGAGCCTATGCCTCCGATCAAGCCGCGTTGGATGTGAAAATTCCGTTCGGAGGACATTTTCAAGCTATCAATAACAGTACTAAGAACAAGTATTTGTCTATCAAATTAAAAGATTTTAATGCATATTATATTATTTATTTTGACCAACATCCTTCCGTTGGCGGACGGCGAGAGTGTAGATCTACGGACAATACAGGGCGCAAAATATGCGCCGCGTTAACAAGCAAAAAGGAAACTTATGTAGAAGCGTACAATTATTGGATACGGGCCTTTTAATTGATTTGGATAAGCCGCTGTGCGATTTTATCCAGCACAGCGGTTAATTTTTTATATTGTTCCACACCGTCGGTATCTACAAACGGGAAACACGCAATACGCAAACTTTCTTGCGCTACCGTGCGGTATTTTTTAAGTCCGTCCATTAGGTTTTGTTTGCCAGTTTCACGTAACGCTTGAGCAATTTGTTCCCCCGTAATTTGCGGGTGTGTGATAGCCAGTGTTAGCGTAGTAAAAGAGCGGTATTTTTCGTTGGTAATTAGCGGTTTAATCCAAGGGGAATTTTCTGCCCAATTTACTAAATAGTCCGCGTGTTGTTTGCATAAATTTTCCATGGCGGCCAGGCCCCCGTGCGTGAGCATCCATTTGCACGCTTCGTTTGTCATCCAAATATTGATGGTGGAGGGGGTATTTAGCGTTTGATATTTATCGGTAAAGCGCAGGGCGTTTTTAAGATCCAAAAAATACGGAATCAGGCGTGTTTGTTTTTGGATACGTTCCACCGCCCGCGGACTTAGTGCCAGTACGCTTGTCCCGCCCCCGGCCCCCAAACATTTTTGCAGCCCAAATGCCAAAATATCGTAGGCAAGCGGAAATACACGTCCGCCCGCGCAGGAAGTGATGTCCCACGCAACCAGCGTATCCGGGCCCCGTTTCTCCCATACGTTTTGTAGATAATCGTCGGGCAGTTGGACGCCGGTGGCTGTTTCGTTCGGGGTTAATAAGACTAAACTGGCTGAAGCGTCGGGTAGTGATAGCGGTAAATAGTTTTTATCCGCGCGTACAAAAAGTTGGGCCGTATTGGGCACGCGGGCGGCTAATTGCTCACACCACAGGCGACTAAATGCGCCTATGGCCACCCCGGTAATACTGTCTTTGGCCAAATTCCACACCACGCTGTCTAATGCGGCGGTGGCCCCGCCGGGGAAAAATAACAGGGTGTAATCTGG
>ONQH01000049.1 GCA_900319885.1 Candidatus Avelusimicrobium ruminicola | reverse complement strand
ATGCCCCGCCTGAGTAGGCGGGGCATTTTTAGTTAACATAAAATATGTTTTCAGTAGTTGAGATTTTGTGGTCGGAGAAACAAAAAATGGCATTGTAAACTAAATTGGGAACCTTCCACGCGTTTTGTTTCCAAACAAATAAAGATTTACGACGTAGATTTAAGGAAAAAGAGAGAAAAACCACAAAAGAGGGCCTATTTTTCAAAATAGGCCTTGAAAATGGGCAAAAGTTGTGTATACTATAAGGGTAGACCGTAGATGTTCCTAGTTTTTACGTGCTAAAACGGAGGGACAACTACTGAAAACATATTTTATGTTAACTAAAAATGCCCCGCCTACTCAGGCGGGGCATACATCTAGTAACGGATTTGACTTATTTTTCTACCGGGCGCTCTACAGGTAGTTCCGCATCCGGGGGAGGGGGTAATTGTTTCCCTTTACCAAAACGCGGACCTTTTCTGCCGAAGAATCCTTTTTTGTGAGGATGCTTCATGTGCGGACCTTTGGCATCACCCATGCGCGGGCCTTGCCCGGGGCGGGGTTCAAAAAGTACCCGTAAACTACCTTCATTAGCAATTACTTCATCCGTCTTTTTGGTAACCCATTCTTGTTTGGCTTCGGACGTATTTTCCTTGGTTAATTCTTCCTTCATGGCGGCCAGGCGTTCTTCAAACTTGGTCAACTGTTCTTGTTTAAATTTCAGTTGTTCATCCCGAATAGCCGCCACTTCTTTTTCAATCTCGGCGCGTTTGGCATCTTTCTTTTTACCTTCTTTGAGTTTGTTATACTCGGTTACCAATTTGCCCATTTGAGTTTCTTTGGCTTTGATTTTCTCCATTTGTTCCTTATGGGCTTTAGCAAAGGCTTCATGCCCGCGGCCAAATTCTACAGCCGGTCTCTCTTTTTGGGCAGCAGCATCCGGCGCTTCCTGAGCCAAAAGAGGCCCACTTACACACACCGCTAACATCGCTAATACTATTTTTTTCATACACAACCTCCTAGTATATTTGTTCTAACAAATCTAAATCCTGCGCAAATGTAACATATTCAGTTTGGTTACTTTGGTTCATATATGCTACGAATTCCGCATTGGTAGCCGGCTGTTGGTGCATATACATACCCACCCCTACCGCTAGTGCTACCATCGTCATGCTACCGGCTAATACCATCCTAAAACGCTTGAAGAGACTGGGCCGGCGAGTGGTCTTCTGCAGCACTTTTTCTATCAGCGCGGCCGGGGCAGCCGGGGCAGTAAGGCTTTGCTCCGTAGCCTGGGCAAGTGCCAGACGTGCTTGACAGGCTTTGCAGGTAGCCAAATGCTTTTTGAAGGCTTCGGCTTCTTGCGGGTTTAATTCCCCGCTTTGATATAAAAGAATTTGTTTGCAAGTCATAACTCTACCTCTGGTTGGTCCATTAAAATTTTACGTATCTTCTCTAAACCCCGGTGGCAGTCCGCTAGTACAGTGCCTATCGGCTTGCCCACCATTTCCGCTATTTCCTTAAACGAAAAATACGGCCTTAAATACAAGACTTCCTGTTGATGGGGGGGCAAACTAGATACAATTTCACGAATTTGCTCTACGTGCTCCTGCTGGGTTAATTGCTCTAATTGAGAGGCTTCCCCATCCGGCAATATTTCATGCCAAAATTCGTTTCCTTCTTCGTCTTGTTCATCCAACGAGGAAAGTGATTTGTGGTCGCGCAGATAATTTAATGACTTATTACGCGCTGTTAAAAACAACCACGATTTTACCTTCCCCTGCGCCTTAAAATCCGCTGCGTGCGTATAAAGTGCCAGGAACACTTCCTGAAAAAGATCTCCGGCGGCACCCTCATCTTTTACCAAAGAGAGGATATATTGATATAACCCATTTTTATGGCGCAAGAGGAGTTCTTCAAACGCCTCACTCTGCCCCTGGGCAAACAATACCACCAATTCATCATCACTATGCGCGCTCATATTGTGTTCCATAGTATAATAACACAGTTCCTTATTTATTTATTGCAATTTGTTACAAAAATAATCCCCCGACGTACAACCGGGGGATTGAAAGCCATTTATTCGTACCTTAGTGCATCAATGGGGGTTAATTTTGAAGCCTTATACGCCGGATAGTACCCGAAGAATATCCCGGTAGCAGCAGAGAACCCGGCCGATACTAAAATAGCCCATACACTTAGTTGCGCCGATAATGACATATACTTGGCTACAAACACGGTAAATATAATCCCTAAGATAATACCAATCAATCCGCCCATACAAGAAAGGGTAACAGATTCTACCAAAAATTGAAGACGAATATTCCAACTGGTAGCGCCAATTGCCATACGAATACCGATTTCACGGGTACGTTCGGTCACTGACACTAGCATAATATTCATTACGCCAATACCACCCACAATCAAGGATACTGCCCCAATAATACCTAAAAACAAACTCATGGTATTACCGGTGCTTTTAGCCTGTTCCACAAAGGAAGCAAAATCATCTAACTGGAAATCATCCTTCCCGAGCGGATGGATATGGTGGGTGTTTCGCACAGAGTTAGCAATATCCACCTTGGTATTTTCAATTTTATTAAAATCATCCACTTTAATTACCACGCGGTCTAACGCACGTCGGTTAGAACTTTGCCAACCGCCTGCATTGAGTTTTACCTTGCCGGTAGTGTAGGGAATTAGCGCCCCTTCATCAATGTTAAAACCAAAACCGCTAGAGCCGGTTTTCTTGGTAACGCCCACCACGGTAAACGGGATATTATCCAGCACGACCGTCTTGTTTAGCGGGTCTACATCCCCAAAAATAGTTTGCGCCGCAGTTGCCCCAATCACCATTACTTGCGCATAATTGGCAATTTCCTTTTCCGTAAACGGGCGTCCTTTTGCCACGGACCAATCGTAGGCCTTTAGAATATCCGTATCCGTAGCCAAAGCACTCAGGCTGACGCTCGTGTTTTTGTATTTTACATTAAAACTGGTTTGGATATAAGGCGCCGCGGCGGATACGCCTTCAATTTCCCGGATAGCCACCACATCATCCATCGTTACATCTTTGGGCGAAGAAATAGACTCATCCAAATCCCAAGGCTGGCGCAAGAAAATAATGTTTGTGCCCATGTTGGAAAAACGTTCCGCAATACTTTTTTTAGTCGCACTACCTACCGCAAGTACAGTAATAACAGCCGCCACCCCAATAATAATACCCAGGCTGGTAAGTGCCGCCCGCATTTTATTGGCAAAAATGGCTTTGAGTGAAATCTTAAATACCGCTAAAAAGGAATCAAGCATCTGTATCCTCCTTGGGGGAGGGTTTGGCTCCCGTGGGCGTTTGACGTTCATCGCTCATTTTTTGTCCGTCCTTAAATTTGATAAGGCGCGTGGCATACTGAGCAATATCCGGCTCATGCGTGATTAAAATAATGGTCTTGCCCATCTCTTTATTAAGGCGGGTAAATAAATCCATCACTTCAATACTCATTTTAGTATCTAGGTTACCGGTGGGTTCGTCAGCAAAAATAATGGGGGCATCACATACTAAACTACGCGCAATAGCCACACGCTGCTGTTGTCCGCCGGAAAGTTGATTGGGCAAGTGATACGCACGTTGGGCCAAGCCCACTGCCTCCAACGCTTCCATGGCTTTTTGATGACGTTTTGCGGCAGGGGTGTGGTTGTAAATCATAGGCAGTTCCACGTTTTCAATCGCCGTAGTACGTTTAATGAGGTTAAACCCTTGAAATACAAACCCAATCTTATGATTGCGCACGCCGGCCAACTTAGATAAATCCGTAGCGGTTACATCAATACCGTCCAAAATATACGTGCCTCTGGTCGGTTTATCTAAACAACCTAAAATATTCATAAAGGTAGACTTCCCTGAACCGGAAGGGCCCATAACAGCCACAAATTCGCCCTGTTCAATAGAAATACTGACCCCGTTAAGGGCTTTTACTTCTACGTCACCCACTTGGTAAATCTTATACAAATCGCGCGTGTCAATTAACGACATAGGGGTCTCCTATCTACGGCGCGGACCGCCTCGCGGAGGCGTCATGCTTGTCATCCCGGCGGATTTAAGATTATTCTCCCCAATAATTACGCGATCACCTTCTTGCAGGTCTCCACCCGTAATTTCGGTATTTTTAGTAGCAATAATACCGATAGACACATCTACACGTTGCGGCTCTTGCCCACGTTGTACCTTCCATACGCCCGTATTATCATACGTCTTTTTATTAAAAGAGGGGGAGAAACGCAGAGCTTCGTTGGGGACTACAAGTACATCATGTTTATCTTGTGTGTAGATGGTCATGGTGGCGGTCATGCCCGGTTTCAAACGCAAATCGGCATTATCCACATCCACAATCACCGTGTATGAAGTGCTGCTAGATGAATTGGAGGAACTGGAGGTATCCACATAATTGGTACGTACCTGACGAACTTTCCCTTCAAATTTTTCACCCATATAACCGTCTAACGTAAACGAAGCGCGTTGCCCCGGTTGGATTTTGACAATATCCGCCTCAGACACTTTGGCTTCAATTTGCATTTTAGTTAAATCTTGGGCTACCACAAATAATTCCGGTGTAGAAAAACCGGCCGTAATGGTTTGCCCTTCGCTTACTTTGCGTGTTAAAACGACCCCGTCAATCGGCGAAACAATGCGCGTATTAGAAAGATTTTTCTCGGCCGTATCCACATTGGACTGTGCCCGCACCACACTGGCCTTGGCCGCGTTCAAGGAACTCTTAGCATTTACATAGGCCAGTTCGTATTCTTCCAACGCCACTTTGGAAACATATTCCTTCTTATATAATTCTTGGTAGCGTTGATAATTTAATTTGGCTAAGTCATAGGCTTTGGTAGACGAGGCTAGACTTTCCTTGGCAGAGGATAAACTGGCACGCGCTTCCTCTAAACTGGCCAAAATTTGCGTTTGGTCAATCACCGCCATCAAGTCTCCTTTTTTTACTTCACTATTATAGTCTACGTAGATTTTCAAAATCTCACCCGAAACCAAGGCCCCTATTTCCGTGGTGTTTACGGGATTGATGGGGCCCGAGGCCTCTACCAAGTCCGCAATGTCTCCCTTTTCTACCTTAGCAATTCGGTAGGGGGGTAACGTGGGGGCCGAAAAATACCGCGCTTTAATAAACCATATTCCGGCCAAAATCAGCGCCACAATAATCAATTTTACCCACCAACGAGACTGCCAACAGGTACGAAGGCCACGTTTGATTAAATTCCACACTTTTTTCATATCAGTAAGTCCCCATAGCTTGTTTTAAGTCGGCCACTGCAGAGCCGTAATCATAACGGGCAGTCAGCAAACTAATTTGCGCGTCTGTATAAGCCACTTCGGCATCTTTGAGTTCAATCATATCGCCAATACCTTCGTTATACCGGCCGCGCGCCAGTTCCATATTCTCTTTAGCCTTTTGGGCATTTAACTCCGCCAGCGGAATACTTTCGGCCGCTTCGTCTAAAGCAATATAGGCATTTTGTACTTCCAAAAAAACATTATTTAATAAACTGCGGGAATTATTGCGTGTATTTTCCAAGGCGATATTGGCCTGTTTAACACTGTTGTAGGTCTTAAACGCATTAAAGAGGGGGATTTCTATCCCTACCCCCACATGGGCATTTTCACTGTCCAAATAAAGGCTTTCCCCGCTTTTTGTGTAGCCGGCAGATAATGACACCGTGGGGAAATAACCCGCCTTGGCTTGGCTTACCCGCAAATTTCCTAAACGCAAATCTAATACAGAGGACTGCACATCCGGACGGTTTTCATAGGCCGTTTTCACAGCCTCTTCCATCGTCAAATTAGGATGCTCAAAAGAAACATCTTCCTGCACCTGCAAAATAGCCGACGTAGTAACCCCTAACGTATTAGCAAGCGAGGCACTGGCAGTTTTCACCGCATTTTTGGCACGGATAAGACGCAAGGATTCATTATTCAAATTGACCTCAGCCGTAGTAACATCTACTTTAGGACGTAATCCCAAACGATAATATTCCGCCGTGCGTTTGTATTGATCTTCATATACTTCGCGTGATTGGGTGCGGATATCCACCGTGCGTTGAGCCGCCAGCAACACATAATATTTTTTGCGTACGGTACGTACCAAATCATTCTTAACACTTTGAAAATTCAGTTCTGCCTGCTCTACCGAAATTTGTTGCATCCGCACATTACGGGCCAAGTCCGTAAGGCCGCTTAATGTTAAATTTGCCGAAGCCGCCACATTAGAGGTTCCGTAATCATGTACCGAAGAGCCCATATTATACCGACTCCCAAAATCGGCAGATGCGGTCGGCAAAAATTGAGACTTGGCCAAATTCAAATTGACATGCGCATTTTGCACAGCTAATTGCGCGGCAACCGCACTAGGGCTATTAGCCAACGCCAAATTCACACAATCTTCTAAAGACAGGGTTCCGTAAATATCCAGCAACGGTTTCCCGTCTGCCCCCAACGGGACAGGTTCCGCTACCGGGGTAGGGCTATCGGTTTTTACGGAAACAATTTCCGCCCGCACCCCCAGTGCACACGTAACCGCCAATACTAAAACCCCATATTTAATCGTGGAGAGATTCATAATAACACCCCTAAAACATTCTCTTTACAAACACAAACAAACAAAAATTTATTGCATTTTTACCATTTCTTAAATACAAAGAATACAGCCGCTACCAAACATAAAAACCCTACTAGGTGATTCCACCTAAAACTTTCTTTGAAATACCAAGCACTAAAGCCGGCAAAAACCGTAAGGGTAATAATCTCTTGCAGGACTTTTAATTGGGTTACGGTGAAATAGTTGCTTCCAATCCGGTTGGCGGGAACTTGCAAACAATACTCAAAAAAAGCAATACCCCAACTTGCCACTATCACTAACCATAATGCCCGGGATTTGAATTTAAGATGCCCATACCAGGCAATAGTCATAAACAAATTGGAAGCGCATAATAATAAAATGGTCTTATACATATTTATTTACAGAAATCCTTATCGGAGGGAAATAACA
>ONQH01000006.1 GCA_900319885.1 Candidatus Avelusimicrobium ruminicola | reverse complement strand
GCATCAAGTGGTCGTCCACCACTACCGCAAAGTTGTAGGTGGGGTAACCGCTGGTTTTTTGGATGACCAGGTCATACAAATCTTTGCTGGCAAATTTTACGTGCCCGCGGATGAGGTCATCCCATTCCACGTCGCCTTCGGTAGGCATGCGGAAGCGGATGACGTATTTGCGGCCCTGTGCTTCCAGCGCATCTTGTTCTTCTTTAGTTAAATGCGCGCATTTGCCGGAATATTTCGGCGGGCGGTGTTCGGCCAAACATTTTTGGCGGTTGGCTTCCAACTCTTCTTCCGTGCAGTAGCATTTATAGGCTTTGCCTTCGGCAATCAGTTGGTCAATGTATTTTTTATAAATGCCTTGGTCGGCGCGGATGGCTTGGTAATACGGGGCGTCGGGCCCTTTGTCGGTACCGTCGGGCATAGGGCCTTCATCCCAGTTCAAATTCATCCATTGCATCCCTTCAAAAATTGCATCGGTAGAGGCTTGGGTGGAGCGTTCTTCGTCGGTGTCTTCAATGCGAAGTAGAAACGTGCCTTTATTTTTTTTAGCAAATAAATAGTTAAATAATGCGGTACGTACGCCGCCGATGTGTAAAAATCCCGTAGGGGAGGGTGCAAAACGAACACGAACTGTCATAATTATTCTTCCTTATAAAATAGAGATACTTTAATTATACCTTTTTTGAAGGGCCGCTGCTTTGTTTTGCCAACCGGGGGCGCGTGTTTTGCACCCCGGGCAGTAAATTTTTTACAATGTAAGTATGAGCGTTTTTTATATTATTTTTAGTGTCGTCGTTTTTTTGATGCAACTTACCGTCGGTGCGTGGCTACTCAAGTGTTACCCGCAACTGGGGTGGAAAATCCCGTTGTTGTTTTCGTTATTTTTAACGGGGCTTGTATACTGTGGGCTTGCCTATACGCGGGGGAGTTCCGGCGGTTTTTTTATCAGTGCCTTATATTACGTAGCCTATACATGGTTTGGCTTAATTTTTTTGGCGTTCTGTTTTTGTGCCTTTTTAGCCATAGTGTGTTGGGCCTTGTCGCTGTTTCACGTCAATACCGCGTGGATGGGGCCGCTTACGCTAGTCTCTTTGGCGGTCATATGGAGCATGGCACTGTGGGGCGGGTTTTCGTCTCCCAAGGTTAAACACATTACCGTGAATATTCCCGGGGCTCCCCGGATGAAATTGGCTCTATTGTCGGATACACATTTAGGGATGGGGGTATCGCTGGCCCGTTTTGATAAAGCGTTGCAAAAAATTGAGGCCGAAAAGCCGGACGCCCTTTTAGTGCTGGGCGATATTTTTGAATATGGTCCGCATAGCGAGGCGTATGCCGCCCGTTTGGCACAGGTAAAAGCCCCGCAAGGCTCGTACGGGGTACTGGGCAATCACGAATATTATGTGGGATACGGAGATAGCAAAGAATTTTTCCGTCAGTCGGCCGTAACGCTGCTGGAAAATGCGTCTACCCGTATGCCTAACGGGGTGCAAGTGGCCGGACTCAAAGACATTAAAACAGCGGGTGTCAGTGCCCAAGAGGTGGCCCACGTATTAGACGGGTTAGACCCTCAAACGCCTACGATTTTGCTAAGTCATACCCCGCTCTATGCCGAAACCGCCGCCGCACACGGAGCCAATTTGATGCTCAGCGGTCACACGCATAATGGGCAATTATGGCCTTTTACCCATCTGGTAAAATTACAATTCCCGCGTGTATACGGTTTGTTTGACGTGGACGGGATGCCTTTTTATATTACTTCCGGTGTGTTTTACTGGGGGATGCCGTTGCGCTTTTTGGCTCCGGCTGAAATTGTAATTGTGGATGTGAACGCATGATTAAAAAGGGGTTGCTCTTCCTCTTGTGTCTATGGGTGCTACCCGGATGGGGGGCAGTGACCTTTGATGAATTGTCTGCCGAAGAACAATTAGGCCAAACCTTGGTAGCCTTTGTAGATGTGGACAGCGCCGAACTGGTGCGCCCGGCGATTGAACAAGGCAAATTGGGGGGCGTACTCATCCAATGGGGCAATTATTCTGTGCGCGAAACGCGCCGCTTAATTAACAAATTACAAGAGTGGGCGGCGCAAAGTCCGCATAAAATTCCGCTGCTTATTGCTATTGACTATGAGGGCGGCACCGTATATACCCCTATTACCTTGGGGTTTGAATATCTACCTACTAATATGATGCTGGCGGCCAGCCAGGATGAAGAAAAAGCCGCTACGCTAGCCTATTTGGCGGGGTTGCAGTTGCGCCGCGTAGGCGTGCATGTAAATTTTTCACCGGTTTTAGACGTAAACAGTAACCCGCGCAATCCTATTATCGGGGTACGTAGTTTCGGCGGAGATGTTTCCACGGTTACCAAAATGGGCATGGCCCTGATGAACGGATTTCGGGCAGCCGGGATTGTGCCGATCGTAAAACATTTCCCGGGGCACGGGGATACGGAAATAGATTCGCACTATGCGGTGCCTGTGGTAAACGCATCTAAAGCGGAGTTAAAACAAGTGCACTTGGCCCCGTTTGAGCAAGCCGTCAAACAAGGCGTTCCCGGGGTGATGACCGGGCATGTCCTGTATCCCGCGTTAGATAAAAACAACGTGGCTTCTTTTTCCAAGCCCATTTTGCAAGGACTGCTACGCCAAGAAATGGGGTTTGACGGACTGATTGTAACAGACAGTTTGGATATGAAAGGGGCGACTTCTTTTTGTACGATTGCCGGTTGTGCTGCACGCTCGTTGGAAGCTGGCGCGGATTGGATTTTGTTAGGACGTTACATTAAACCCCTTACGTTATTTGCTCAAATTGAGGAGGCTGTGCAAAAAAAACAGATACAACCGCGCGTGCGCGAGGCGGCCCGGCGTGTCTTTGCGTTAAAGGAAAGGTTGGGTTTGTTAAGTGAAACGTCCCCTTCTTTGCCTGAGCCGACTGAAAAAGTATATAAGACTACGTTAGAAGAACTAAGTAAAGAGGCGGTAACTTTGGTGCGTGATTACAATGGCCTGGTGCCCTTTTCGTCCCCTAAATCGCGGCCGACGGTGTGCACGGTCTTCTTTGCCCCTTCCCGGTTTGCGGATCAGTTGATGCACGTAAGCAAACCTTTCTTAGCACGCAATTATCACGTGCGTACCTACAACGCGCCTTTAACTCCGCGGGAAAAAGATATTACGCGTGCGCTAAAATGCGCCGACGGGGCCGACCTGGTAGTAGTGGCCAGTTTACAATGGGCCGATAAAGCAAACCAAAGCCAAAAATATACGATTGAAAAACTGCAAGCGCGAAACAAAAATTTAATTTTACTTTCTGTAATGAGCCCGTACGATATTCCGCATTATCCTACCGTGGGCACGGTATTAGCCACGTATGGACTTAATTCCTTTATGTTGCAAACAGCGGCTGATGTAATCGTAGGAAATGCCCAAGCCCAAGGAATTATGCCGGTAGAACTGCCGGAGAATTTTGAAGTCTCCTCTTCCAGCAAAGTGTCTATGCGCCCTATACCGGCACACTCGCTGGACCCGCGCTTGCGGGAACGTTAATGTAGTTTGCGGTGCTCACGCCAGTATTCAATCACAGCGGGCAAGCACGAAATAATAATAATGGCTACAATGACGATATGAAAGTGCGTTTTGACGATTGGTAAATCGGCAAAATAATAGCCGCCCAGCACAAATAAAAGCACCCACGCCGCCGCGCCGATTAAATTGTAAGAAGCAAAATGCCAATAGGTCATTTTTCCAATGCCCGCTACAAACGGAGCAAAGGTGCGGATAATCGGGATAAAACGGGCCAAAATAATCGTCTTCCCTCCGTATTTCTCATAAAACGCATGGGCTTTTAATAAATGATTTTTATTAAGTAGCCGACTGTTTTCCTGCGTAAAAACTTTAGGTCCGATCCATTTGCCAATTTCATAATTGCAAAAATCACCCAGTGCGGCTGCCACAAATACAACCGGGATAAATATTGCCAGGCTAATGCCGCTTTGGTCGCTGGTTGCTAAAGCTCCACACGCAAACAATAACGAGTCGCCCGGCAAAAACGGGGTAATCACCAATCCGGTTTCACAAAATATAATGGCAAAAATACCTACATACAGCCAGGCTCCCGCGCCGGCCGCCCACGTGTTTAAGTAGACGTCTAAATGTAAAAAAATATCAATCAGTTGCGTTATAAATTCCATGTTCTTATTTTAGCAAATCTGGTACAATATAGGGACGTGGGAGGAACTATGCGCAAAATACTCGTGTTTTTAGGTTTATGTTTGGCTGTAACCCCCTTGCAAGGGTATGAAGTGGGGGAAGTATCTGTCGGTTTGGCAGGGGTTTATTCTCCGCTTGCTTTGGGGACCGATTTCGGTGAAATAAACGTGGGCGATCATCAAGCGGCTATTTCGCACGACGCCAAACTGGGTAAACCGGGTATGGGGGGCGAATTGCAAGCCTTGTATTTCTTCAACCCGCAGATTGGGGTGGGCCTTTCGTTTGAAGACCAATATTTTTCCGCAGACCTTGCCAGCGGATGGCAACTGGATACCCGCACGCGTATGCAAAATTATATGGCAGTCAGCCACATTTTTTTAACCCCCGAAAGCACCTATCAGGTGTACCTAACGTTGGGAGCCGGGGCCGCTCATACGGATTTTGCCGTAAAATTCCCGGAGGGCAAGAAACATTTCACCTATACGGGGTTTGCATATTATGCTGGGCTGGGTGTGGAACGGGAACTAAGCGAACGCATTAGTTTAGGGATAGAAGCGCGCTACAACGGCAACCGCTTTCACGATTCTGCTGCGCGAAATAACGGAAACCACGTCACGGTTTATCAGCGGGCCAATTTCTTGTCAGTCCTGTTACGGGTGATTTATAGAATATAGAAGTGCGCGCTAGAGCGATTTACACACGCGGGCGATATACTTGCCCGCGTATTTTTTTGCCATTTTAATTGAAGGGGCAAAATCAGCCAACTCTGCCACACATACTTGGGGGAGTGCTTGCTTTTTAAGCGCCTTCCAATCGGCTGTGCCGCAGATAAACAGGACGGGCTTGTGCTTTTTTTGAGCCAGTTTTAACACCGCCAAAGGCGCTTTCCCGTAAAAGGTTTGAGCGTCCCACTTTCCCTCACTGGTAATGAGGAGGTCTGCCCAGGCAACATGCTTTTCTAACTGTGCTTTTTGAAGTAGAAAATCGGCCCCTAACAACAGGCTGGCCTGCATACATCCGTATAGACCGGCGGCAATTGCACCGGCGGCTGCGGTGGATGGAGTATGTGCCAGATCCAGGCCGGTTTGTCGTTTAATCACCCGTGCCCAACGGGCCATGGCTTTGTCTAAAAGTTTTACCTGCGCCGGGGTGGCCCCTTTTTGCGGACCGAAAACCTTGGCGGAACTTTGGGGACCTAAAAGCGGATTGGTAACATCCGCACACCCTATCATTTGAATCCCTTTGAGATTTTTTTTAAGTTTGGAAAAATCAATATGGTCTAAACGCAGTAACGCTTCGGCCCCTAAAGCAAGTTCTTGCCCGCGGGCATCTAGTAACCGGCCCCCACAGGCAACAACCATGCCGGCCCCGCCGTCATTACAGGCCACGCCGCCTAACCCTATATAAATGCGTTTGGCTCCGTGCGAAATGGCTTGCATAATCACCTGCCCCACTCCGTAGGAAGAAGCCCCCAGCGGGTCTAATGTTTGCGCCCGGCCCAGGCCGCAAATGCGGGCCGTTTCTAAGGCGGCGGTTTCCCCGTCGCTTAACAGCAAAAATGACGTGCGTTTGGTGCGTAAAAATGCGTCTTTGGCGCGGGTAGAAATTAAGCGGGCCTTGGGGTCCAGCGTTTGCAAACAATCTAAAAACCCGTCTCCGCCGTCTGCTATGGGAAACATCCGCAACGTATGTTTGGGGGCTAAATTTTTAGATAAAATTTGCCCGGCTTGTAAGGCACTAAGCGAACCCTTAAACGCGCCGGGCAATAACAAGATTTTCATTAAAATTTCCAACTGAGTTGTAATTGGACGAGAGTGTTGGCCCCCGCCGAATTTTTAAGTTCTTTTTGGCGTTGGGCAAATACTTCGCGTACTTCCAATCCAATCATCAGGTCATCAATCCAAGTTTCTACCCCCAGGCCGGCGGCTCCCGCAAACCCGTTAGAGGAAATGGTGGAACTGCTTTGTTCTGCCCGGTAGTTTACATGCAACATTTCATAGAGCGCACTGCCTGTTAAATAAAAAGCAAAGCGGCTTTTGGGGTTGATGTAATAGTGGGCGGTTACCCCTCCGCGGAAAATTTGTCCGTTTGTTTTTACTTCCGGATCCGGGATGCGGGAATGATCAATGGTGGGGTCTTTGTCTTCAAAAGAGTTATTGGCAATACTGCCAATGCCCAACTCGGGCCCCAACCACAAATTACTGTTTTTAATACGCCATAAAAATTTGCTGGATACGGTAATGCTGGTACCGCCCACATCAAATTCGTCGTCGCTGTTATAGCCGTCCCGGCCGGAATTATCCAGTTTTAAGTCCAGTGGCATGACCCCGGCCTGTACGGAAAAATATTTGCCAAAGTCCGCTTCGGTGCGCTGGGTTTTAGGGGCTTTTGCGGGTTTTTGTTTTTCGGTTTGTTTTTTAGCGGATAGTTCTTCTTTCGCGGCCGCGGCATATTCTTGCTGGGAAACGGACCCGGTTTTAACCCCTTTTAGGAAGGCTTCTTCATCAGTGAGCGGTTTTTGTACGGCCGGCGTAGTGGGTTGGGACGTGGCGGAAACGACCTGCCCGTTGACCACGGTGGCTTTTTGGGTATCAAAGACTTGGTCAATATCGTTGTCAAACGTAAGCCCGCCGGCGGCTTCTACCCCGGCTGCGGCAGTCCCTGCGGCTACGGCGGCAGCGCGTGCTTCGCGTTGGGCGGCCACTTCCTGTGCTTTTTCTACGTATTCTTTTTGGGCATTTTCGCCGCGGTCATAGTCATACGTTTCTACGGATACAATTTGCGGCATATCAATATTTACTACCGCCCCGTCGTCCGTTTTTAATTTTAAGTTAAATTCATCTAAATCTAAGATTTGACCCACCAGTTGAGAGCCGCCTTTTAACACAATGCGGTGTTTGTCGGGCAGGATTTGGTCAATTTCGCGTTGGTTTAGGGTAATAGTCCCGTAAGAGGTAGTTAAATTTAAGGTATATTCGGTTTGGGCTACAATGGAGCCGGTGATGAGGTTGCCATCTTTCATTTTGATGGTTTCGGCTTGGAGGCCGATAGCGCTAAATAATAAAATTGCTAAAACGATTCGTTTCATAAACCCTCACTACAAAACAAAACGGTGCACGCACCCCCAGGCGCGCGCACCGTATTAGATTATTTGGCTTCTTTTTTTTCTTCTTTGGCTTTTTCTTCGTGGCAGCAGCACGGAGCAACCGCGTGTTTGATTTTAGCCAATACTTTGAGAATTTTGGCAACGGTCAATAAACCCAGTGCAGTTCCCAAAATTTGTGCTTCCACAACACCCAAGGTGATCCACATTTCTTTGCCGGAAATCATCGGGAAAGTTAAGATTTGGATAGCCGTATAAATAGCGAACACAAAAGCAATGTAGAAAAGGGTTACAAATACAAAATAAAGCCCTTTTAAGCACAGCCAGTTATGCGGCAAGAATTTGCACCAGCATTTACCTTTACAACATTTAGACATAGTTTCTCTCCTTGAATTAAGATTTACTATATATCTATTGTATCAAAACTGGACCTGTAAAGGGGCAATTTTTAGGATTTTTTGGCAGTGGCTTGGCGTAGCAACTCTTGCGCGTGGGAATAGGCAGCCGATTTGGCATCTCCGCCCCCTAGCATGCGGGCAATTTCCGCAGTAAGTTTTTCGCCGGTGAGTGGAGTAATAGATACGTGTGTGGAGTTCTTGTCGGCTTGTTTGGCTACATGAAAATTTTGGTCTGCTTGGGCGGCTACTTGGGCTAAGTGGGTGACACAAAGCACTTGGCGCCCTTGCGAACAAGCATGCAATTTTTCTCCCACCAGCCAGCCGGTTTCCCCGCCGATACCGGCGTCCACTTCGTCAAATACCATGATGGGGACCGTAGAGGCTAAGACGGTTTTAAGGCCCAGCATCACGCGGGAAATTTCCCCGCCTGAGGCGATATTTTTAAGGGGGCGTAAGGCTTGGCCGGGGTTGGGGGAAAACAGAAATTCCACTTTATCGGCCCCGGTAGCCGTGATGTTTTCTTCGTCCATATCTACAGCCACGCCGAAACGTACCTGGTTAAAGCCCAGCGGTTTGATTTGCTGGGTAATTTGGGCCGCTAATTTATCGGCCGCTTTGAGGCGTTTGTCATGTAAATCTTGCGCTAACTTCAAAAGTTCTTTTTGCGCGCGCGAAAGTTCTGCCAGCAAATCTTGTTCGTGTTCATCCGCATGTTTTAGGTTGTCAATGCGGGTGCGCAGTTCGTCGGCGGTGTGCAAAATATCACTCATTTGCGGTCCGTATTTTAATTTTAAGCGTTTGATTTTTTCGTGGCGTTCCAGCATTTTGTCTAGGGCATTTTCGTCTACGTCCAAATCATCTTTGTAACTGCCCAAGGTGGAGGCGGCGTCCTCCAAGGTGATAAGCGCGGAGTTGACGTTCTCTGCCAAGGGGGAGAGTGTCTCATCCAGTTCGGCCATGGAGGTAAGTGCCCGGGCCGCTTTGCCCACGCGCGCAGTGGCAGAAGTGTCGGCCCCATACAAATTTTCGTATGCTTCGGCTGCAAATTCCAATAATTTCCCGGCGTGTTTTAATTTGGGGAGTGCTTGTTCCAGGTCGCTATCTTCGCCGGGTTTGGGGGCCACACGCTCAATTTCGTCCAGTTGGTATTGGCTCATATCCAGCAAGCGTTCTTTTTCCTGCGCGGATAAACGCACTGCCTCTAATTTGGCTTGAATTTGTTGTACGTTTTGCCACGCTTGGCCAACCTGAGAAACCAGTTTTTCATGCTTGGCAAATTGGTCTAAAAGTTGTAGATGCACATGGGCGTGAAGCAAACTTTGGTGATCGTGCTGACCGTGAAAATCTACCAATACTTGCCCAATTTGAGCCAACGCGGCTACAGTAACAGGGCGCCCTTCTATATAGGCTTTGTTCTTGCCTTTGTTGTCCAGTTCGCGGCGCAAGGTAAATTGGTCGGCACTAAGCCCGTATTGCTTGCGTAAATTGTCGGGCAAGATGTTGGAAAAAAATGTGGCCTGCACACTCATTTTGGAGGCGCCGTCTTTAATTAAACTCACATCTCCACGTGCGCCCAATACAAAGCCCAAGGCTTCAATGACAATGGACTTACCCGCCCCCGTTTCGCCAGAAAACACGTTAAGCCCCGGGGCAAAATGCAGGGTTAAATCGTCAATGATGGCAAAGTGCTGAACGCGCAGTTCATTTAACATGCGTCTTGCCCCCAACTTAGTTTTTTATGAAGTACATTAAAAAACCCGCGTTGCGGTAGTGTAAGTAGTTCTACGGCGTGCGGCGCGCGGGAAAGTTCCAACGTGGCAGGGGCCGGAAGAGATAAATTGAGTTGCCCGTCCAAACTTAAAATGGCCCCATCCTCTTTATTCTTAAAAGATGGACGCAAGCGCAACACTCCGTTCGCGGGCAGCACCATGGGCCGCTCATGGAGCGAGTGGGGACAAATCGGGGTAACTACCATTACCTCTACATTGGGTTCTACAATCGGTCCTCCGGCCGCCAATGAATAGGCGGTGGAGCCGGTGGGGGTCGCTACAATTACTCCGTCCCCAAAATAAGAAGGTATTTCTGTCCCGTTAAAATCGGCATTTACAAAGAACGCGCGCATATTAGAAGAGTGCAAGACTACGTCATTAAAGGCAGTAAAAGTTTGCGCGCGCTCGGGAGTGTGGATAGTGGCTTGCAACAAAAGGCGTTTGTGCGAGAGACACTTGCCTGCCAGTAGGGTTAAAAGGGCATCGGTGATTTCTTCTTTTTCGGCAGCGGCCAAAAAACCTAATGTGCCGCAGTTAATGCCAAAAACCGGAATATTTTTAGGGGCGCACTCCCGGGCACAGCGCAGCATCGTGCCGTCGCCACCCATGCTAATAACTAAGTCAATATTGGCTAAATTGTCCAGTGAACTGCACAGTACCGCGTCCACGTTTTTGGCGCGCAAGAAGTCCACCGCTTGCTGCGCAATGGGTTGGTTATATTCTTTGTGTAAGTTATAGAATACGGCTACGTGCTTAAAAGACATATCCTTATTGTAGCAATTTATCGGGCCGGTGCGTACAATGCTTGTAATGCACCAAAATGATATAATATAAACAACAATACCTATAGGAGTTCTTTATGTGGGATTATACAGATAAAGTAATGGATCATTTCAAGAATCCGCGCAACGTGGGGAGTATCCCCCATGCGGACGGTACCGGCCAAGTGGGCAGTTTGGTCTGTGGCGACGCTTTGCGCTTAACGATTAAAGTAAATAAAAAAACCGACGTCATTGAAGACGCTAAATTTGAAACTTTTGGTTGTGCCAGTGCCATTGCCTCTTCTTCTATTTTGACCGAAATGGTCAAAGGTAAAACGATTGAAGAAGCCTCCAAAATTACCAACCAGGATATTGCCGATGCGCTGGGCAGTTTGCCGGCTGAAAAAATGCACTGCTCGGTGATGGGTATGGAAGCCTTGGACGCGGCTGTAAAAAGTTACCGCCAAGGCGGCAAACCGGTTGTGTTTGAGCAAGAAGCCGAAAAAATTGTCTGCAAATGCTTTAACGTGTCCGAAGAAGCCATTATTAAGGCGATTCGCACCAACCATTTGACCACGGTAGAAGATGTAACCCATTTCACCAAGGCCGGCGGTGCTTGCGGCCAGTGCAAGGGCGAAATTCAAAAAATTTTAGATAAAGTAAACGGGGCTTGCGCAGTGCCTGCGTCCACTCCCAAAGCGTATGAAGATATGACGCTGGTGGAAAAGATTAAAACCATTGAAAAAGTGTTGGAAGAAGAAGTGCGCCCTAAACTCAATATGGATGGCGGTTCTGTGGAACTGGTGGACTTGGCCGGCAATACGGTAAAAGTACGACTGATTGGTATGTGTCACGGATGCGCCGGGGCCCAAGGCACGCTAAAAAACTTTATTGAAAAAGTGATTCAAGAAAAAGTTTCCAAGACTCTTACCGTGGAGCAAGCCTAGTATGAAAAAAGTGGTTTATTTGGATAACAATGCCACTACGCAATGTGTTCCGGCTGTTGTAGAGGCGATGCTACCGTACTTTGCCGAAAAATACGGTAATGCGTCCAGCATGCATACCTTCGGCGGCGAAAACCGCCACGTCATTGACCAGGCCCGCCACACGGTGGCTGACTTTATTAACGCCGCCTATGACGATGAGATTATTTTTACATCGTGTGCGTCCGAAAGTGACAACACGGCTATTTTTTCTGCCGTGCGTGCCTTGCGCGACAAAAAACATATCATCACTTCGGCGGTGGAGCATCCGGCCGTGATGGAGCCTTTTCGCTATTTGCAAACACAGGGGTATCGCGTAGATTATATCGGTGTGGACGAATTGGGCCGCTTTGATATGGAACAATTTAAGGCGGTGCTGGATGAAGATACCGCCCTTGTTTCTATTATGTGGGCCAATAGTGAAACGGGTACTATTTTCCCGATTGCAGAAATTGCTAAACTTACCCACGAAAAGGGCGCCCTGTTTCACACGGATGCGGTACAGGCTGTGGGCAAAATACCGGTGGATGTACAAGCTGCCGGCGTAGATATGCTCTCGCTTTCCGCGCATAAGTTTCACGGGCCTAAAGGCATTGGCGTACTCTACGTAAAACGCGGTACGCGCTTTTTGCCTTATTTAATGGGTGGACATCAAGAAAAACACCGCCGCGCCGGTACGGAAAATGTACCGTATATTGTGGGGCTAGCCAAGGCAGCCGAACTGGCCAAAAAACGTGTAACTGATGGAACGATGGATCAAGTAGCCGCGCTGCGTGATCGGTTGGAAAAAGGTATTTTGGACACGATCCCGGATGTAAAAGTAAACGGAGACCCGGTCCACCGCGTACCGAATACTACCAACATTAGTTTTGGCTATATTGAGGGCGAATCAATTTTAATGTACTTAAATGATTTTGGAATTTGTGCGTCGTCCGGTTCGGCCTGCACGTCGGGTTCGTTGGAACCGTCGCACGTGCTTAGAGCCATGAAGGTTCCCTTTCAATTTGCCCATGGGTCTATCCGGTTTTCACTTTCGGACCAAACCACCCAGGCTGACATTGATTTGGTACTGAAAGAATTGCCGCCTATTATTAAGCGGTTGCGTGAAATATCCCCGTTTTCACGCTTTGCATAATAAAACCCGCCCGACGGGAAGGAGAATCACGTGAAGAAACTAAGTCTTTTAGCAGTTGTGCTGTTAGCCCCGCTGTTTTTGTTAGCCAAAACAACGGTTGTGTACCATACCAGCGATACGCATGGGTTTTTCTTCCCTAAAGACGGACAAGGCGGTTTTGCGGCACTGGCCAGTGTGCTTAAAAAAGGGCCTCAACCCTACTTGTTGGTAGACAGCGGAGATTTTGCCAACGGTACGGTGGAAACCCGTAATTCCAAAGGGTTAAAAGCAGTGCAAATTATGAACAAAATGGGGTATGACGCCACTACGCTAGGCAACCATGAGTTTGATTTTAAGTATACCGGGTTTCCGGCGATTGCCGAAGCGTTGCAATTTCCGCTGTTGGCCGCCAACTTTTTTGAAGAAGAAACCCAAACCTATCCGCCGCATGTAACCCCCTATTTAATCACTACTAAAAACGGGGTGAAGTTTGCCATTATCGGTTTGGGCAACCGCGTGCCTACTAATCCGGCTACGGGGTATACGTTTAGCAAACCGTTAGTAGCACTGGAAAATGCATTGGAAGAAGTAGAAAAGGAAAATCCGGACGTGGTCATTGTGCTGGTACATGATTCAATCAATGATGATAAGCACGGTACGGAATCTTACGTGGAAGAAATTGCCAAAAAATTTGGCGGCCGGGTACATATCGTATTTGGCGGCCATGCGCACAAAATTGTGCAGAACTACTATAACAATGGGGTATTATTTGTAGAAAGCGGGTGCTACGTGCAAAACGTAAGCAAAGTGACCGTGACTACGGATGATAAAACCGGCAAATTTGTATCGGCCACGAGCGAGTTAATTCCCTTGGTAGTGGCGCAAACGGGCGAAGATAAAGATATTAAAAAATTCTTGGATACACTGCGTGAGCCCGGCATTGATGAGGTTATCGGTGAAACGGCCGAAGTATTAGCCAAACAACCGCAGGAAGGACAGTTGGATTCCCCGCTTAATGACTGGATTGTGGACTTAATGAGAGATTATGCCGGTACCACAATTGCCATTCATAATAACGGCGGAACCCGTGTGGATATGCCCAAAGGACTTATCACCAAACGCGATTTAGTGGAAGTCCATCCGTTTGATAATATGATTTCCGTTGTAACCGTGAACGGCAAATTCCTCAAAAAATTTATTAAAACCGGGTTTGCTCCGCGCAGTTTGTTTACGTATGCCGGGTTGCAGATTACCTACAAGACTAACAAGAAAGGAAAAATCAAAAAGATTAAAATTTTGTTAGACGGTAAACCGCTTAAAAACAGAACTAAATACGTCATTGCTACCAACGCCTATATTGCCGGTGGCGGCAGTGAAGGGTATCTATTCAAAAAAATTGCGGATAGTGCCAAACAACAAGTAGGCACCAAGAGCATCCGGGATTTGATGGAAGATGCTTTCAAAAAAGGCGACAAAGTGTCTGCACCGCAAACAGGCCGTATTGTAGAAGTCAAATAATATGCGTCGGTTTGGGTGGGTTTTTTTCATAACGTTATTAGCCCTGGGGTGTGCGCGTGAAGAACGTAGCGTGATTGACGTTTTCTTTACGGCAGACGTACAGGGTTTTTATTATTCCCGCCCGGAACCCCGCCTGGATAACCAAGTAGCCGGCGGCTATGGCATCCTCAAAAATTATTTAAAAAACCGCACCACCCCTTACTTATTATTTGATGGGGGAAACTGGTTGGGGTCTAGCGCGGAGGGAACGCTGTTTAAGGGGTCTTATTTGCCGCTACTCACGCAGGAAATTCCGTTTACGGCCGGCACCATTACCGATAAAGACTTTGTGTATGGCTGGCCG
>ONQH01000098.1 GCA_900319885.1 Candidatus Avelusimicrobium ruminicola | reverse complement strand
AGTTCACTGCCGGTGATGGCTAAGCCTAGGGAAGCGGCCTCGCGTTTGCAGGCTTCAAATACATCCTGTAAGTTGCTTTGATGATAATCGGTCAGATTACACGAAACCTGTGCGCATACATAATGGGGCATATACCACCCGATGGCTTTTACACCCAGTAAGCCCCCGTTTTTCTCACGCAGTTTGGCGGCAATTTGCTTGGCGGCGGTAACGTCTTGCGTGTTCAAAGACATATTAAATGCAATTAAAAAGGAACGCGCCCCTATTACGCTGGCCCCGGTTTTGGCTACAGCCGGGGTGAAATGATGCGGCCCGAAATCGGGGGGTAATACGTCCAATTTGATTGGTAAACTTTCACATTGTCCGTGGCGTAAGAAGGCTAGGTTTTTGCGCTCGTCTGTAGCGGCATTGGCTTCGTATAAGTAAATAGGAATATGCAGTTCTTGCGCTACAAGGCGGGCCAAATTGGCAGCCCACTGGGCGGTTTGCGGGAGGGTAATCTCGCGTAGCGGAATAAGCGGGCATACGTCCACCGCACCTAAACGGGGGTGGGCCCCTTCGTGGAAGCGCATATCAATATGTTCCTGGCAAATCTTAAATAACATAAAACAAACCCGTACAATTTGTGCCGGGGTGCCCACCAAGGTAAGCACGGTGCGGTTGGCGTCTATATTACTATCTATATGTAATAGTCTTGCACCACCCAAGACGGTGCGTAAATCCCCCAAGATACGGGTTAAATTTTCCGTATCGCGGGCTTCCGAAATATTAGGGACGGCTTCTATGAGTTGCATAATTTTATTATACCTAAAAAAATACTTGCAATTTTTTTTTAGATTTATAGTATAATAATTGTAGGTACTTATTAAGTTTAAGTACTTGATATAATTAATAAAAGGAAGTATAAGTAAATGCCTAAAGGAAAAGTAAAATGGTTTAACGACCAAAAAGGTTACGGTTTCGTGACCCCCGAAGATGGTTCTAAAGATCTCTTTGTTCACTATCAGGAAATTCAGGGTGACGGTTTTAAAACCTTAGCCGAAGGCCAAGAAGTAGAATTCGAAGTAGTCGAATCCGAAAAAGGCCCGAAAGCCGTAAAAGTTGTCAAACTGTAATTTTTGGTAACTTTATAAGGGCCCCGCAAGGGGCTCTTTTTTTATGGTGTAAGATGAACGCAAAACAATCTATTCATACCTCGCTGGGGGAATTGTGGTTCTTATCCTACCCGTTGATTGTCACCATGGCGGCGCAAGTGGTGATGCAATTTGCGGACCGGATGTTTTTGGCGTGGTATTCCCCGGAGGCGTTGGGCGCCTGTGTGCCGGGGGGCATGCTAGCCATGACGTTTGCCGCCATGTTTATGGGGCTTGCCAGTTACACGAGTGTATTTGTGTCGCAATTTGATGCTAAAAAGAAAAAAGCCTCGGTTACGATCTCTTTATGGCAAGGGGTATTTTTGGCGGTTTTATCTTCGCTTATTTTAGCGGCACTTACGCCGGTGGGTAAGGCCATAATCAATACGTTTGATCATGCCGAGCCGGTGCGTTTGTTGGAATTAAAATATTTTGGACTGCTTAACTTATTCGGTGGTTTTGCGGTTGTGAATAATGCCTTGGCCAGTTTCTTTAGCGGGCGCGGCAAAACAAAGATCCCTATGTTTGCGGCGTTGGCGGGGAACGTGGTCAATATTGTGCTGGATTATGTAATGATTTTTGGCAAACTGGGTTTCCCGGCGATGGGAATTGAAGGCGCGGCTTGGGCCACCATTATCGGCAGTGCGTTTATTACGGCTATTTTTTGTGCACTTATTTTTGCCACGCATACACGCATTACATTTAAGGTAACACGCCTGGCCGGGTTTTATAAACCTATTTTTACGCGCTTGGTCCGTTTTGGCCTTCCCAACGGATTTGGCTTTTTAATGGATGTAATTTCGTTTACGTTATTTACGTTTATGGTGGGCAATATTGATACGGTTTCTCTGCAGGCCAGCAATATTGTAATGAGTATGCAACCGGTGGTATTTACCGTAATTTTAGGGTTGGGGGTAGGGATACAAATCTTGGTCAGTAAGTACCAAGGATTAAAACGCCCCGACGTAAGCGCGCAAGTAGTAAAAAATGCCTGTATTATTGGATACACGTATGCGGGTAGTATTGCGCTGTTGTTCTTTTTCGGCGCTCCTTTATTTTTACATTTATTTATTCCGGCGGGAACTGCCAACGGGGCGGAAATTGCAGCCAAAACGTGGCCGCTGATGAAACTGGTCAGCATTTTTGTATTGGGGGATGCCACGTATTTAATTTTTGGCGAAGCGATCCGCGGCGCCGGCGATACAAAATATTATATGCACGTTATGATGGCGTGTGCGTGGTTACTGTTGATCCCGGGTACGTGGATTTTAGTCTATAAATTACACGCGCCGGTAGTGTGGGTATGGAGTTGGCTGACGTTTTACGCGTGGCTGACTGCCATTTTTATGCTGGTACGTTTTTTGCACGGAAAATGGAAAACGATAGAGGTAACATCCGCGTAAAAATGTGCTACAATGCAAGAAAAGGAGGAGTCTATGGAAATATTACATAAAGCAGACATCGGTGTATTTGGCGGATCCGGTTTTTATAAATTTTTAACTGATATTGAAGAAGTAAGAATCTCTACGCCTTATGGCGAAACGAGTGATAATGTGTTTATCGGCACGATTGGGGCGCACAAAGTAGCCTTTATGCCCCGCCACGGGCGTAACCACACGATTGCCCCGCATCAAGTAAACTACCGGGCCAACGTCTGGGCCATGAAACATTTAGGTTGCACGCGTGTGATTTCTCCGTGTGCGGCAGGCAGTTTGCAAAAAGAAGTGGAGCCGGGGCATTTTGTCATTTGTGATCAATTTATAGATTGGACGGACGGACGCAAAAATACTTTTTTTGAAAAACCGTTCATGTTGGAAGGCCCCTCTGTCCAGCACCCTTCCCCGGCTGATTTGTACTGCCCAGAGTTACGTAAATTGGCGATAGAAACCGCTAAATCGCTTAATATCCCCGTGCACGAAACAGGTACGGTGGTAGTTATCAACGGGCCGCGCTATTCTACCAAGGCGGAGTCTGCCTTCTTTACGCGCCAAGGGTGGCAAGTAATCGGCATGACGTCCTTCCCGGAAAATTATTTGGTTAAGGAACTCAATATGTGCCCGCTCAATATTGCGCTCATTACCGATTATGATGCCGGGTTGGTGGGGGATGTGGCCCCGGTATCGCACGAAGCGGTACTTAAAGTTTTCAATAGCAATATTGAAAAATTAAAAGCGTTGTTATTTAAGATGATTGAAAAAATCCCCGTGGATGACAAACGCACCTGCCCGTGCGAACACGCCACGCAACTAAAGTTCTAATTGTTTGGTTATATTGTAATTTGAAATCCCCGCGTTACGCGGGGATTTTTTACGGGGATTTGATAGGTTAATAAAAATAGACAAAGCGCGTGTTCCCTTGAATTTACCGTACAAAGAAGTTATACTTATAATAAGGACATAGGGGGCCCTGGGCCTTGTGTGTCCTTATTTTTTTGGAGGAAAATTTATGAAGAAAGGTTTTACGTTAATAGAACTTTTAGTGGTGGTACTTATTATCGGTATTTTGGCGGCGATTGCCCTGCCTCAATACCAAAAAGCAGTAGTTAAAAGTAGATACAGTGGCTTAATGCCTATTGCCGGGGCAATAGCCAATGCACAGGAAATTTATTATATGGACAAAGGCAATTACGCCAGTGATATTACCGAGCTAGACATCAAGGCGCCCAGCGGCGGTGTCAATGCCAATATTGAAGTGAGCGACGGAAGTGATGAGCGTTTTGAATATGTGTTGGCTACCAAGGATGACTTGCCGGGCCTGGCGTATGTTATTTATCAAAAGCATAGTCCGCAATTTTCAAATACCGTGATGTGCGAAGCCAATGAAGAACAAAACAAACAATCTACGTGGCTGTGCCGCGATAGCCTAAAAGGTACCGAGGTACCCTCGGGCAGTTTGCAAGGTGAAGGCTGGACTGCATACGTATTAAAAGGAAATGTGAACTCGGGCGATTTTAGCACGACGCAAGAAGGAACCCCAGATGAACCGACGGAGCCACTTACACTTGCTGACCTTAATGAAACGTTTACAAAAGTATTTAGATCAAATGGAGCTGATGATTCGTGGCGGTTTTACTCAAACGACGTGTTAAGTAGTGGGGGTAGTATTTCGGTTATTTCTCCTAACGAAATTATTGTGTATGATTCAAATGGAAAAGAATATGACCATTATCTATTTAACCCAACTGAACGCTACATGGACTCCATAGGAACTGATGGCGGCATTATGCGGCGTTATCTTGGGGCAGAAGATATGGGGTGGTATAAGTGCTATGATTTGCTCTCTCCAACAGGCGAAGTTTTGATTAGTAATTGCTAGTGTTTCTTAATTTAAGAAATCCCCAGTATTTACTGGGGATTTTTTACGGGGATGTAATGAGAATTTTAGCGGGTGGATTTGAGGTTTAACAACTCTTTAATGATGTTTTCGTGCACGCGCCACAGGGCCTCGTCACGGCCCACTAAATTATTGGCAATCATCGCAAA
>ONQH01000102.1 GCA_900319885.1 Candidatus Avelusimicrobium ruminicola | reverse complement strand
TTGCGCGTGTTCGCCTTTGGCGATGACTGCGATGCGTTTGGTTTTACCCGTGCCGTGCGGCAAGGCTACCGTGGAGCGGACTTGTTGGTCGGCTTTTTTGGTATCAATGCCTAATTTCACGTGCAATTCCACCGTTTCGTCGAATTTGGCCTTAGCGTTATCTTTTACGATTTTAAGGCCTTCTTCTACGGTGTACACTTTGTTTTTATCGTACGCTTTAGCAGCGGCTTCTAGTCTTTTTCCCATCTAAATACTCCTTAGGTTCAAACGGGCTTGCGCCCTCCCTCAGTTTAAATTATTTAACTACGTCTACGCCCATGCTGCGGCAGGTACCTTTTACCATTTCGGCAGCTTGTTTAATGTCTTTGGTGTTCAAATCGGGCAATTTTTGCGCCGCGATTTTTTCACATTGGGCTTGCGTAATCTTGCCGACTTTATCTTTGTGCGGAGCGCCAGAACCTTTTGCAAGTTTGAGCTCTTTGATAATCAGCGTGGCCATAGGCGGCATCTTGGTAATAAAGGTGAAAGAGCGGTCTTCAAATACGGTGATGATGACCGGGATCTTAATCCCTTTTTCCATTTTAGCGGTCTTGGCGTTGAATTGTTTGCAGAATTCCATAATGTTTACACCGTGCTGACCTAAGGCCGGGCCCACAGGCGGGGCCGGGTTGGCAGCGCCGGCAGGAATTTGCAATTTAATGTATCCTTTTATTTTTTTCTCTTTTGCCATTTGTTACTCCATAATTTTTACTGCATACTGCGGTAAAATTAGTTCTTTTCTACTTGGAGGAAGTCTACCTCAACCGGGGTGGCGCGGTCAAATACCGTTACCATCACTTTGAGTTTATTCTTTTGTTCGTTTACTTCTTCCACAACCCCAATAAAATGCTTAAACGGGCCTTCGGTAATACGTACGCTTTCGCCGCGTTTAAATTCTACTAAGTATTTCGGTTTGCCGCCGGGGTTATTGATGCGGTCTAAAATTTCAGTTATGTCTTCTTCGGGCAGCGGTACCGGGGTGGGATCACCCAAGAATCCGGTTACACCCGTAATATTACGGATAAACCAATAGGCTTCGCTGGTCATTTTCATTTCCACAAGGACATACCCTGGGAAAAATTTACGCTGGTGGCGGATTTCTTTGTTTTGTTTTACTTCGCGCACTTCTTCCGTAGGAACAAGCGCCTGGAAAATGCGATCCCCAAATTGATGGGTTTCCACGTCCAGTAAAATTTTCTTTCTTACTTTTTCTTCGTGTCCAGTTTGCGTGTGTACAACGTACCAAGCAGTAGCGATTTCTTCACTCATTAGTTGCCTCCTACCACCACGCCCAAAAGACGGGTAAGGCCAAAATCAATCAGTCCCACATAGGCAGACACCAAGACCACCACAATCCCTACCAAAATAGTGGATTGGATAACCTCTTGACGGGAAAGCCACGTGGATTTTTTGAGTTCCGCCACAGAATCCTTAATAAATTGGACTGCTTTTTTCATAGAATGGTATCCTTGGTATAATCTGGCAGGAGCGGAAGGACTCGAACCTTCAGTCCCGGTTTTGGAGACCGGTGGTTTACCAGTTAACCGACGCTCCCCCGAAAATCTTACGAGGCTTTGCCTTCTTTATGTACGGTTTGTTTGCCGCACGCTTTGCAGAACTTGTTGAGTTCCAATTTGTATTCTTTCTTTTTACCGCGCACTTTATAATAGTTTTTGTTTTTGCATTCGGTGCAAATTAGCGCGATTGTCATTCTTTCAGTTGCCATCTGTTAATTCCTTATACAACGGATTTTTTGCAGTCTGTTCACCTCCGCGAGGGCGGGATATTTCCCGCCCCGCGGTAGAGAACTAAACATGCAGAACTACATTACTCAATAATTTTGGTTACTACACCAGCACCTACGGTGTGGCCGCCTTCGCGGATAGCGAAGCGCAAACCTTCTTCCATGGCTACCGGGGTAATCAATTTTACTTCAATTTCGGCGTTATCACCGGGCATAATCATGTCTTGGTCAAAAGACAATTCACCGGTTACGTCCGTGGTGCGGAGGTAAAATTGCGGTTTGTAACCCTTGGCGAGCGGCGTGTGGCGGCCGCCTTCTTCTTTCTTCAAAATGTAAACTTGACCTTTGAAGTGTTTGTGAGGGGTTACGGTTTTAGGAGCAGCCAATACTTGGCCGCGTTCTACTTGGTTCTTGTCAATACCGCGTAACAAAATACCTACGTTATCGCCGGCAATACCTTCGTCCAAGAGTTTGCGGAACATTTCAATACCGGTGGCTACGGTGTTGAGGGTGTCGCGGAAACCGATGATTTCCAACGGATCGCCCACGTGCACCTTACCGCGTTCAATACGACCGGTGGCTACGGTACCACGACCGGTGATGGAGAATACGTCTTCTACGGCCATCAAGAACGGTTTATCGGTTTCGCGTTTGGGTTCAGGGATCCAAGAATCTAAAGCGTCCATCAAGCGGTGAATGCAGGGTTCGCCCAGTTCGCTTTGATCGCCTTCAATGGCTTTCAAAGCAGAACCGCGGATGATCGGGGTGTTGTCGCGATCGAATTCATATTTGCCCAGCAAGTCGCGGATTTCTTCTTCTACTAAGTCTAATAAATCTTTATCATCAACCAAGTCTACTTTGTTGAGGAACACGACCAATTTCGGTACGTTTACCTGTTTGGCGAGTAATACGTGTTCGCGGGTTTGAGGCATCGGACCGTCTACGGCGGATACTACCAAGATAGCACCGTCCATTTGAGCGGCACCGGTGATCATGTTCTTAATGTAGTCAGCGTGGCCGGGGCAGTCAATGTGTGCATAGTGGCGTTTGTCAGATTCGTATTCTACGTGAGATACGGCTACCGTTACGATTTTGGAAGCATCACGAACTACGCCGCCTTTGGCGATGTCGGTATAAGCCATGGCTTTGGCTTTACCTTCTTTAGCTAATACTTTGGTAATAGCGGTGGTGAGCGTGGTCTTACCGTGGTCTACGTGACCAATGGTACCGACGTTCACGTGCGGTTTGCTGCGAGAGAATTTCTCTTTAGCCATTTGTTCAGTTCTCCTTAATTTATTTCTTTAATTTAAGCTGGGAGTGGGAATCGAACCCACGACCTTCTCCTTACCATGGAGATGCTCTACCTACTGAGCTACCCCAGCATTATCTACTTCAAATTCTAAGCTGGGAGTGGGAATCGAACCCACGACCTTTTCCTTACCATGGAAATGCTCTACCTACTGAGCTACCCCAGCGACACAAATTTTCTAGCGGGCGAAGGGAATCGAACCCTCGTCACAAGCTTGGAAGGCTAGTGTTCTACCATTGAACCACGCCCGCAAATACTACACTAACATTATACCAAAATTTGGTGTGCCTTCAACATTTTTTATACGCGGGCACCGATAAAAACGACCCCCGCAGGGGTCATCTATATTTTTATTATAACAAATTGGTTTTAGTTACGCAAGCCTAAATCGCGAGGCAAGGCCCCGCGGAAAATGCCTGCAGGCCGGGCCAGCGGCCCTTGCAGATAATTTTTCAAAGAAAAATAGGTGCGGGTGGGAATCGCCTTCCGGTCATTTTCCTGACGGAAAATGCCTGCAGGCCGGGCGCGCCATCCTCGCCTTTCGCTTGCGCTCAAACTCGGATATGGCTGTGCCTTTCGATTCCCGACGCACCACCAAGCAGTTGGTGGTGCTGCCATCGCCCATTTTCCCAAAATAAAAACCGCTTTTAGCGGTTTCTATTTTGAAAAATAGGTGCGGGTGGGAATCGAACCCACGAATAAGAGTTTTGCAGACTCTCGCCTTACCACTTGGCCACCGCACCAGAAAACAACTCAAATTGTAAAAATATTATAGCAAAAATAGGTCTTACTGGCAATTTTAAGACGAGAAAAATTATTTCTAAATTTGGGCCTTGACAAATTGGCATTTATGCTTATACTATGGGTAAGGGAGCGCCACACAGGCCCGTTTTAAGGGTATACCTCTTGTAGGGGATTCGGCCTCCCGCTCTATTTGAAACTCCGGCGTTATGGGCGCCGGGGTTTCTGCGTAATGGCGTGGACATCCTCCCCCAAATAAGATATACTGGCTTATCTTACTATAGGTGTTTGCGATGCAATACGACCCTTTTTTATACGGCATGCTAGCCGACAACGAGGAAGTATTATGGTCCGGCAAGCCAGATTTGAAATGCTTTGTGCTGGAATCCATTTTCAACCCGCTACTGCCTTTTGCGATTGTATGGGCCTTGTTTGATGCACTATTTATTATACTCCTGCTACACGAAGGAAAAAAGACCCCCTGGATGGCACCATACGTCGTTTATAGTAACCGATAAAGGCGTATATGTTTCCGGCGGGATTTTCACCCAAACGTACAAGCACCAACCGTATGAGCAAATTGCCAGTGTAACTATCAAGCGCGGCGTGTTTGATAAATTTTTAGGGGTGGGGGATGTGGAATTGGTCCTTTTACCAACGGAAACGGACCTCCCCTATCCAAGAAGGCCCATGCGTAAAAGTATGACGATTTGCGACATCCCCGACTTTCAATCCGTCTACAAACTCGTCCAAGAGTTACAACAAAAACACACTGCTAAAACAAGAGTACAATAAACCAAATAAAGAAAATACCGACCACGCCAAACAGGGCCAGCACCGGGATACAGCCAAACAGCCAGCCGCCCAGCGCTTCGGCCGTACCTACGTTCCAAGCGTACCGTAGACCCATCACCAAATACCCTAATTGCAAGATCAGCACCACCAGCAAAATCAAAGGGGCCATATAGCCCAGGTGAAGCGGCGCGAACGCGGCCGAAATCAGGGCACACGCAATCAAAATGGCCTTGATAAATCCGGCAGAGCCGATTAACACAAATAATTGCGCGGCGGATACTTTCACCCGGCGCAAATCTAAAAACAGTCCGCATAACGCCGCAATAAAATAACCCGCGGTAATTTCCGCCAAAAACACAAAAAACAGTTTGAAAAACAAGGCCACTACGCTTAGTTGGTCGCCTATATTAAAAAACAGGACCCAACTTAAAGCGGCTACAAAATAGCCCAAACACGCTTGGCGGAAAGAGCGGCGCGCCAACAAGCGTTGCACGCCGGCGGCCGGATCCTTCATGTAGGTAAAATACGTTTGTAATAAATGTCTCATTAGTGCACCCACAAATACGATACGCTGGGCGTGGCCAAAGACTCTAACTGTTTAACCAGCGAGGCCCCTTCCACAGACGAACCAAACGAGAAAATAAAATCGCGCAAATTATCCGATTTGGACGAAATAATTTTAGGGTCTTTAATGCCGGCCAGTTCCCCGGCTAACTGCAAGGCTTCGTCTTCGCCGCCCAATTTATCCACAAAACCTAAATTATAGGCCCGTTGCCCGGTAAACACGCGCCCGTCGGTATATTCGGTTAAGTCGCTCTCGCTTACGTTAGGGCGCCCGGCTTTTACCGCGGCAAAAAATTGCGTGTACGTGTCGTCCACCATGTCTTGCAACAACGCTTTTTCGGCGTCCGTCATCGGGCGGTAGGCAGAGCCCATATCTTTGTACTTACCCGACGTAATCGGCACCATTTTAACGCCAATTTTATCAAACAATCCTTCCACGTTGCTCGTCTGCATAATCACGCCTACGGACCCGGTAATCGTGCCCGGTTCCGCTACAATTTTATCGGCAGCCATGGCAATATAAAATCCGCCGCTGGCCGCTACATCGCGGAAAAGGGCGACTACTTTTTTGCCGCTTTTTTTGGCTTTCAAAATTTCGCTATAAATATTTTGCACTGCGGCTACAGTGCCGCCAGGGGAATTGATGTCTAAGACGATGGCTTTAACGTCTTTGTCTTCGCCGGCTTCGCGCACTTTTTTGGCAATCGCGCCGGCCCCTTGCGGGCGGGAGAACGGAGAGGACGAATTGTCCGTGGCAATTACGCCGCGCACTTTGATCCAGGCTACACTGGGTTTATCGCCCTTGGTAGACAAATTGGATAAGGTGGTCGTCATACTGCGCTCTTTGGAGGCGGTCTTCTCGCACTTCATACCCGGTTTCACCGTTAAATAAAGCCCGCAAATGGACGAGAATAAAAATAACACCACAAGCACTCCCTGCCAGAAAGTGCGGCTATCTCCAGTAGATAGTTTGGATTGCGCCGGTTGCTCAACCGGTTGTACATTGTTTTCTTGTTCTTGCATAAAAACCTCAAAAAAATAAGTTACTTTATTATAGCAATTAAATTGTACAATATGAACAAACGGAGGCGATTATGTTAACAGGCGTTTTTACTGCACTACCTACCCCTTTTTCGGCGGACGGATCTATTGATACCGCCCATTTAGTTAAATTAGTCAACGCACAACTGCGCGCCGGCGTACACGGGGTGGTGCTTTTGGGGACCACCGCAGAAACCCCCACGCTTACGGAAAAAGAGAAAAAACAGATTTTAGACACCTGTGTTCCGCTGTTAAAAGGCCATGTGCAAATTATCATCGGCGCCGGTACCAACAATACGCTTTCCACCGTAGAAAACATCAAAACAGCCGCCCATTATAAACCGGATGCCGCCCTGGTGGTTACTCCGTACTACAACAAACCCAACCCTTCCGGGTTAGTGGCCCACTACAAAGCGGCGGCGCAAGTGGGAGTCCCTTTAGTAATGTATCACATCCCAGGGCGCACAGGGCTTAAAATTTCTTCCCCGGTACTGGATGAACTGTTAGCGCAAGTGCCGCAATTAGTGGGCATTAAAGAGTGCAATTACGATATGGCGCAAGTAACTGATACTGCTGTAAAATACGCCAGCAAACTAAGTTATCTCTGCGGAAACGATGAACTGCTTTTGCAATTTTTATCTGTCGGCGCCTGCGGAACGATCAGCGCCGCGGCCAGTGTATTGGCCCCCGGCTTTGTGAAGTTGTACAATTTATTTAATGCGGGTAAAACGCACGAAGCCTTTGCGATATTTACAAAAATGTATCCGCTCATCAAAGCGTGCTACTTGGAAACCAATCCAACCTGCATTAAATATATGCTTTATAAATTAGGTTTTGGCACCCAAACGGTGCGCGCCCCGCTGGGGAAAATCTCCGGCGAGAACAAAGCCAAGATTGATGAACTGTTAGCCAAAACCGATAAGGAATTTTTAGTATGACAACGGTAGGAATTATTGGAATTAACGGGAAAGTCGGTCAAAATGTATTGGCACAACTTCAAAAGATAAAACAGCCTTTTGAACTCAAAACTTTTGGCCGCAACGATGAAGTCCCCGCGCTGGATATTGCTGTTTTATGCACGGACAATCCGGTCAGCGCACAGTTAGTACCGGCCCTTAAAAACCGTGTGAAATTTATGATAGATATGTCCAGCGAGTTCCGCCTAACGCCCGGCGTGCCGTTAGTCATCCCGGAGATTAACCCACACGCCATCACGCCTAAGACACAACTGATTGCCAGCCCTAATTGCACCACCACCGGTCTGGTTATGAGCCTGGCACCTTTGCGTGATTTCTATCACATTACGGAAGCATTTTTCTGTTCTTACCAGGCCATCAGTGGCGGCGGAAAAAAGTTAGTAGATGATTTCCACACGCCCGGCTCTTTATATGAAAAAAATTGCGTGCCGCTTATCGGCTCTATCCAGCCAAACGGTCACACCAGCGAAGAATTAAAAGGACTCTATGAAACACGCAAAATTATGGAGTGGCCGCATATCAAAGTATATTGTCACACCGTGCGCGTAGGGGTGGAAAATGCCCACTCGCTGGGGGTAACCATTAAAGCGCAAGAACCTTTTGATTGGTTGCGCGTGGATGTAGAAGACCCCAAAATTATTCATTATTTTGTGACGTTTGATAATTTACTCAAAGGGGCCGCCATGAACGGGCGACAAATTGTAGAATTGTTATTGGAGAAATTTTTTAGATGAAAAAAGTAAAACCGGTACGCGTTTTATTAAATGGGGCCCGCGGGAAAATGGGCCAGGCCATTACGCGGCTTATTGAGCAAAATCCACAGAAAAATTTAATCGTGTCCGCCACGCGCGAGGCCGGACAGAATACGATTCAAGAACCGTTTGATATTGTTGTAGATTTTTCCACACCGCAAGGGGCACAAGAATCGTTTTTACTTGCCAAAAAATACAAAAAACCGTTTTTAACCGGCACTACTAATTTGCCGGAACCGTTTTTGTTTACGTTACAATCGGAAGAAAAAATCCCGGTCTTTTTTGCACCAAACGTAAGTTTAAGCGTGTATTTCTTTACAGAACTTGTAAAGCAAGCGTGCAAGATGTATAAAGGGTATGAAAAAGCCTTGCACGAAATCCACCACGTGCATAAAAAAGATGCCCCCAGCGGCACTGCCAAACGTATTGCCGAAGAAATGGGTTTGCCTGTAGCGCAAGTAACCTATGAACGCATAGGCGAAACGGTGGGCACGCACAGTGCCACTCTTTCCGGCGCGTTAGACGAAATTACGCTAACGCACAAAGCCACCAACCGCGACTTGTTTGCGGCCTCCGTGCTGGATATTGCGGCGTGGCTCGTCAAGCGGCGCGGGGGTTTTTATACGATGAGCGATTTTGCAAAATTTAAATTAAAGGAAAAGAAAAAATGAAAATTCACTTTGTAGGTATCGGCGGCGTAGGGATGAGTGCCCTCGCCCAACTCCACGCCATGGGGCAAGACGAAGTAACCGGCTCGGACCGGCTCATTAGCAAAGGCTACACAGACATGGCCTTGTGGGATTATCTCAAAAAATTAAATATTAAACTCTATCCACAGGACGGAAGCGGTATTGACGAAAAAACGGAACTCGTGATTTTATCTTCCGCCATTGAAAGCGACAACCCGGAATTACTTAAAGCCAAGCAACTAGGCATCCCGACAATGCACCGCAGCGAACTGCTGGCCCAGCACGTGGCCCAGCACCGCACGATTGCGGTCTCCGGCACTAGCGGCAAAAGCACGACGACCGCCATGGTCTACGATATTTTAGCGTTTGCGGGGATGAGTCCGTCTGTCATCACCGGCGCGTCTATTTTGTCTTTGCAAAAAGAACAAGGCGTCTTTGGCAACGTCTACAAAGGCAATAGCGACATTTTAGTCATTGAGGCCGACGAAAGTGATGGCTCTATCGTCAAATATCAACCCTATTTGGGCTTGTGCCTTAACTTGCAAAAAGATCATAAAGAAATTGATATTTTACAGGGCTATTTTAAGCAGTTTATTTCGCACTGCAAAACCGCCATCATTAACGCGGAAGAAGAAAACTTGCGCGCGTTGGGCGGAGATAAATCCTTCGGCATTTCCCTGGGCGACGTACACCCCACCGATATTAAAGTAGACGGTTTTGGGTCCGACTTTACGATCCAGGGCCAATCCTTCCGCTTGCAAATCCCCGGCGTGCACAACGTAGCCAACGCCACCGCCGCGGTAGCCGCGGCACTTCACATGGGGGTAGATTTACAGACCTGCGCGCAGGCACTCAGCAAATTTACCGGTATTGCCCGCCGCTTTGCATCTATCGGCAGTTTTAACAAAATTGAAGTAGTGGACGATTTTGCCCACAACCCGCATAAACTGGCCGCCACCATTGCCGCCGCGCACCTACGCGGCAAACGTGTATTGGCCTTTTATCAGCCACATGCGTTTGCGTCTATTAAACTGTTAACGCAGGAGTTTGTGGAAAGTTTTGCCAAG
>ONQH01000121.1 GCA_900319885.1 Candidatus Avelusimicrobium ruminicola | reverse complement strand
TACCGAGATGACTTTTGGGAATTTACGGATTGTCACGTTGAGTAATATGAAAGCCAAACCGGTGCAAGAAATCAATGCCACAAGCGTACAGGTGGATGAGCAGATGTACTTAATGGACGACAGATTTGCTAACGCCGCCTTGCCGGGTTGTGAGAAAACTGTTTCTTGGCAAAAACTTACATTGGGTAGCGGCTCGGAAGCCTGGTACTTAGTATGTGGGGACCCTGTAGAAGGGGGTGGTACCCCGCATAATCCTGAACCATGTCCGAGTGGAAGATATGTATGGGTGGTAGATACAGCCTATATTGTATGTTCTTTGAAGTCTGTTGACTATGTGAGCGAATACTGTAATACAATACGGAGTGGAATGGATCTAAATGCCATAAAACATATTCTGTCAATCAGTGATTGTGATACTACTGGAATGGCTGATTTTTTTGGGGTTAAAAGTAAAGCGTTAGGTGACACCGTCCTAGAGAAACCTACAGAACCGGGGCTAGTATATTGGCTTTATGACACCCAGCGGGGAATAAATGCATGTAGTGATGACCCGGCGGATAAACCTGCTACGTTTTCGTGGGGTGAAACGATTAACTGGAATGCTGCAAACTTAGTTAATACTGGTTACTTACAGTGGACTGCCGAAAAAGGGGTTGTTAGAGCTGAATCATTTTGCGAATAATCTACATGGCGAAATGCAGTTTAAAAGTATGATATAATTTTCCCCGGGCAATTTACCCGGGGATTTTTTTAGGCTTATCAGGCTGAACCGCGGCCTTTACCGCTGGGCCGCGCCCCGTAGTGTTTTTGTACGGGGTCTCATACATAATAGGTTTCAGGATCTTCCACGCTTGCAGTTACCACACGTTGTCAAACGACAGGCGTTGAAGATTCCCGATACCGGCCTTCGGGAACGCACCTACCCACCCCACAAAAAACCCCGGCCTAAGCCGGGGTTTGGAACGTTCTAAATTACTTATTTATTGCGGTACAAACGTTTTAATTCACCGGGTACGTCCGCCGGGGAAACGTTGCCCATTTCAAGCAACCAGGCAGTGACTGCGTTGTAATCTTTTTCTTTTTTGAAGTATTTGTCCGCATTTTCCTGCCAAATACCTTCACCCAGTACATAACTCACCGCTTCGCCGGGGTTACTTAATACGTCATCTACCATTTGGGTAGCCGTTTCCGGCGCAAAGCCGTTTTGTTCCGTCAAAAAGTTCAGGGCTTCTTCATACGTGTATTGTTGCGTGTTAAAGCGGTAATCTACCACCGCGCTTACGGTGCGTACAAAGCGTTGCCACGCCGCAAACAATAATTCTTCATCCGTCACAAACACGTTGGCTTGTTGCGCTACACGTAACGCATACAACGTCCATCCGTTAGCCAGCAAAGGCGAACCAAACAGCCGGCGCATCCGGTTTTTTTGCGCTTGCGCTTGGTAGAAGCGACCGGGGATAATTTCTTCGCTGATAAACAGTTTGGCTGCGGGTTCGTTAAAATCGCGGTTGAGGGCTTCGGTCTTGGCCAGTTCGTTGCCGGTGGGCACACGCAACCAAAACGCAGAAAAGGCCGGGTACGTCAGGAATTTTTTCTGGTAGGCAAAGTACGGTAACAGCGACTGTATTTTGACGGGCACCGGGCCTACCAGCGTATTTTGTTTTAACAGCGCGGCACTTTGCGCGTTGGTCTGCGCGGCAAATTGTTCCAGCAGGTTTTCGCTGGTGAACGAAGAGACTAATTGCCCGGCTACTGCATAAAATTGATTGGCGGTGGGGGGAACATATTCCAAAGTGGTTTTGTCTTTCTTCGCCGGCAGTTTTTCCTGCGGGCGTTGATTGAGGTCCTCCACAATCACCATTTCTTCTTCATCCGCGGACAATTCAAACGGGCGCAACGCCTCAAAGAGTTGATGTTGCGCTTCATCCCAGCGGGTGTTCAGTTCGGCCGCTACTTGGTCCGTTTTTTGCGTAATTTGATAGTAGTCATTTAATTTTTGCGCATAATCTTTGGGACTAATAGTGGTAGTCAGCGCGAGGGAATCTTTAGATAAATTTTTGAATAATTCAAACAAATTGGAAATGCTGGCTTTGGCTTTGGTGAGGGCGTTTTCAATTTTGACCGTATCGCGCGTGTCGGTCGTCAGTTCGCCTTTGTTAGTGACGTACTCTTTGATTGTATCAAAGGATAGATACGCATAGTAGGCTTTTTCCATCGCCAGCCGGGCCATACGGGGGGAGACTAGCGACAGGTTTTTCTGCGCTTGTTCGTACACGTTGGGCAAGGCTTCCAAGCGGCCTAAGAGTTCGCTGCGTTGCGCCAAGGGGTTGGTAGCCGGTTGTTGTAAAATATCAAACAAGGCATCTAAGGCTTGGGCATAGTAAAGCGGATTTTGCATCAAGCGGTTTTGTTGCAGCGACCAAATGTTGCGTTGCAGTAAATCCTGAAATAAATGATATTCAATGCGTTTACCGGCGGATAAATTTTTGGGGTTAATTTCTTGCAGCGTTTTACGCACGCTTTCTAAGGCTTGCAAGGTTTGCGTGTCCGTTTGGGCGGAGCGGTCATTTAAGCGGCTGTTGGCGGACGTAAAGCCCAAGCGGCTGGCCTCTTCCGGCTGGAAATATACCAGCACCGACGTATAACGCGCAAACGCCTCGTGTAAGTCGTTTTCTTCTAAAATGGCGGAAATATCTGCACTGGCATAGTCCGTTTGTGCGTGCGACGTGGTAGCAATAGCAGCAAATATCCCTATCAGTAAACCCAAAAACAGCAATTTTTTATTCATTAGTTGATTCCCTTTGTTGTGATAAATATAAATAAGTAGACGGTAACACCTACCCACTATATTTTAGTGTTTACGTGGAAAGGTTGTCAACTGGATTTTAATACAGCGCGGCGGGAAAATTTGTTTTTAGCCCGAGGGGGAAAAGGCGCGTGAATTTGCCCTATGGTTTACGGCGCGCGTAATTTTTGCTATAATTTCTAGGTAGCCTTTCAATCGGGCCATTAGCTCAGTTGGTAGAGCAGACGCCTCTTAAGCGTAAGGTCGTGAGTTCGAGCCTCACATGGCCCATATTGTTTTCAAGGTAAAATCAAACACGGACGGATGGCGGAATTGGTAGACGCGTACGCCTTAGGAGCGTATGGTTCACACCGTGAGGGTTCAAGTCCCTCTCCGTCCATATTTTTTGGCTTAAGCCAAGGATGAGGAGACGTAAACCCATGTCTATTTTCAAAACTGCCCAAACCGGGGAAGTAAAAACCAAACAACTTTCTAAAGAAGGCTGCCGTGTCACATTATCGGTAGAAGCCGCCCCCACGCTAATCACCAAATCTTTCCAAGATGCCGCTATCCAGGTGCAATCGCGCGCCCAAATGCAGGGCTTTCGCGCCGGTAAAGTACCGCTGGATTTAGTCAAACAGAATTTCGCCGGACATATTAAAGAACGCGCCTTGGATATGGCCATTAAAGCCGCTATCAATGCCGCGCTAAGCGAAAGCAAATTAGACGCGGTGGCTGTGCCCACGTTAACCAAAGCAGATTTTAATACCTTTGATGACGGCAAAGCGTTCACTTTTGAATTGGCGGTAGATGTGGCCCCGGAATTTGACGTAACCGGCTACAAAGGGATTGCTATTACCAAAAAATCTCCAACCGCTACGGATAAAGACGTGCAAGAAAATTTGGACCGCGTGTTGGATGCCAATGCCCGCTTGGAAAGCGCGCAAGACGGTGCCACCATTGACGATACCTGCTACGCGGTCGT
>ONQH01000103.1 GCA_900319885.1 Candidatus Avelusimicrobium ruminicola | reverse complement strand
CCGTATATCCATCAAAATCAATGATTTCCAAGCGGTCACGCAGCGTGATCGGGATGGACGAGAGCGAGTTGGCCGTAGTAATAAACATAACTTTAGATACATCAAAAGGTACATCTAAAAAATGGTCCGTAAAGTCTTTATTTTGTTCCGGGTCCAACAGTTCCAGCAAAGCGGCCGCCGGGTCGCCGCGCCAATCTGAACCCATTTTATCTATTTCGTCCAATAAGAAAACCGGGTTGGCACTCTTGGCTTTACTAATGCCTTGAATAATCCGCCCCGGCATAGACCCAATATACGTGCGGCGGTGCCCGCGGATTTCACTTTCATCACGCACGCCGCCCAGACTCATGCGGACGAATTTGCGTCCAATGGCCCGCGCAATAGATTTGGCGAGTGAGGTCTTCCCTACGCCAGGGGCTCCCGCAAAACAGAGTACCGGGCCGCGCAGCGACCCCGTCAGTTTATTGACGGCTAAATACTCCAAAATACGTTCTTTGGGTTTTTCCAAACCGAAGTGATCTTCATCTAATACCTGACGTGCTTTTTTCAAATCCAGTACATCTGTTGTGGTCTTATTCCACGGCATATTGAGCAACCAATCCAGGTACGTGCGTGCCACTGTGGCTTCCGGTGAAAAGGGCGCCATTTTAGCCAAACGGTCTATTTCTTTGGTAGCCTCTTCGGCCGCATACGCCGGGAGACCGTTTTTCTTAATCTTAGCGCGCATAGCGTCTAATTCTTTTTGAAAATCATCCTTTTGGCTAAGTTCCTTTTGGATGGCTTTCATCTGTTCGTTCAAATAATATTCTTTTTGGTTTTTATCAATTTGCGCACGGACTTTGTTATGGATTTTGTTTTCAATATCCATAATTTGAATTTCCGACGTAATTAGTTTAAGGATTTAATTTGGCGCAAGAAGGAAACACCTTCCACAGCTACCCGATGCGAAATACGGGCATAATGGTCAAATTCGTCAAGCACTTGACGCATTAAGGCTTGCACCACCGGGGAATTATCTTCTTCTTCCTCTATATATTCCACCTGGGCAAACCAAGCGTTTTCTTGCGGATTCACCTCTAATTTATGCACACGCGCACGGGCTAAACCTTGTAAAAATACTTTCAAAGAGCCGGTCGGCAAACGTAAATTTTGAGAAATTTGGCAAATCACCCCAAAATGATACAAATCGCCTTCTTTGGGTTCTTCGTTCTCTGCATCTTTTTGCGAAACAGCCAAAATATAATTGCCGGGAACACGTAACGCGTGTTCTACCGCTGAAATAGATTTTTCACGATCTACGGACAAGGGCAAACTCATCCCCGGGAACATGACTACATCCCGGATAGCAACTACTGGTACAACCGTAGGCAGGGAAAGCGTCATTTTTTTGATTTCATCCATAAATGTTCCTCCAACAAGGTTCAAATCTTTCTGTATGTTTTCCGTCATTCTACGACGATAAACCCTATTTTATAGGTACATTGTAGCAAATCTATTCAAAATTAGCAACTGTTTTATTAGAGTGCTGATTATAAATCATTAAAAAGGCTTTCTTTTCCTTACAATTTGCGCTGTATATGAAGAAAGCCTTATCAAACTATTCTACTTCTAACAGACCGTAACTGGCAATTTCACCGCTATCGTCCTTACAAAGCACTACGCGCCAGTTTATGTCTTCATAAGAACCCTTTTTGTTGCGAACCTCCAGCGTAATAGTAAAAGCATTTCCTTGCGCTTGGTGTGCAGCTTCGTGAAAAGAACGTTTAGACAAGTCTGCATTACGTACCAGTTCCTCAAAGAAGTCCCGCCCCATCATATTGCTAATGTGTCGCCCTGTATAAGACAGGAGCGGGTCATTGATAAACGTGATTTGATAATCCAAATCTAATAAGGCCGCCGGCTTATCCACATACTCCAGCGTACGGGCAAACGAGCGAGAGGCCTCACTCAGCAGCTTACCGGTTTGTCTAAGTTCAATACGCACAGCGAGCATTTGCCCTAACAGGCCCATGAGTTCCTCTGTACCGCTTTCAAAGGTTTTCCGCGATGAGGTAGAGGCAAAGCACAACGCCCCCATCACCTTTCCGTTTACAAATAAGGGAGCCGCCAGCAAGGCCCCAAAGTTTTTCTTAATATGCACGCAGTTATGACAGGCTAATCCGGCCAAATCCGGCCATACTAATACGCGTCCATCAGCCACGTCATATAAGCATTCTTCTATGGGGAAAGCCATACTGCGTTCCAAGGCCATATCATTAGAAGTTACATACATAATATGGCTCATCAATTTCTCTCCTTCCCGGACAAAACGAAGCACAAAACCAATATCCGCATGGAAGGTTTTTAGACCAAATTCCAAAATTTTATCCACTTGCTGCGTCATGGAAAGGCCCGGCTCACTGGTGAGAGTGTAGAGCTGTTTTACTTGTTCTTCGTGCGTATGCCCTTGGGATATATCCTTGAGCCATAAAATTACTTCCCCCCGCCCGGCAATCGGCGTAACACTGACATCAAAATAACGGGTCATATTTTGTGTCTTCCATTCTAAATCAAAATTGGTGGCTACATTGATCGACAAGGCTTCTTTTATCGTGAACATTGCCCGCTGAGCTGCTTCTTTGCTCCAGAACTGGGCCGGTTTTTTACCAAGAAAAAGTTGATTGGCTTCTTCTTGCGGTAAATATTCCAAATTAGAATACACTTCTTGCACTTTACCGGCACTGTCTGTCTTCAAATACATCCCCGGCAGGGCAGAACGGACACTTTGAAGTTCTTGTGCTTCTTTAGAAGTACGGGACCAGTTATCGCGTTCTTCGGACACATCCCGCAACACAACCAAAGCCCCCTCTTGACCGGGCAAATCCAAGGCTGTAATCGTAACCTGTGCCTCAAAACGGGAACCATCTTTACAGGCAATCGTTCCTACAAACGTCGTAGTATCTTTTTCCGCTAATTGTTTTTGAGCCTTACTTAATAGGGCCTTTTTCTTAACGGTTTTTGTATCCAAAAACAAGTCTTCAAACTGCATACGCGTCAATTCATCTTGCGTGTAACCTGTTTTTTGGGAAAGATACTGACTCACGTTATCAATTCCGCCAAATTTGCCCTTGTTTAACAGGATGGAAAAAACTACCCCGTTGGTAGAGGCCAACAACGCATTTAATTGGGCGGAACGCTCTTCCAATACTTTCATCAATTGTACGTGAACGGTTTGATTGCGAAGTACAAACAAGTAATGTCCGCCTTCCTCTTTGACGCCGGTCAAACGGACTGTAATCTTTTCCAATCCACTGGCAGGATTGATGCAATAGTCCCGGTTGGACAAAGTTCCTTCCTTAGCCAATGTGCGAAGATCGGCTTCAAATTGAGACAAAGACCCCTCATCAATGATATGACTAATAAACTGGCCTATCAACTCTTGCTCTGACAATTGGCATAATTCACAGAACAACTCATTGCAAGAGATCATTTTGAAATCAGCCGAACAAAGCACATACGGCTCGCTATTGGGCAAGATGAGCATTTCCCGCGCGGCCACAGCGGGCAGAATTTGGGTAGGTGGCAACGGCTTACGTAATAATTTGACGTTAGGGATTTCCTGCGGCAAATTTCTACCATCTGTAGTTATGCTAACTATATAATCAGATGATACCGTGCCATCTTTAGCATCCCGGCGGTTGATAGGTTCAAACATTAAATGCAAGGGCAAATCTGCCTTAGTAGAATCTAACCGCCCCGGGAATTTAGGAGCCATACGTGAGAATTGGAACGTATAATCCATCTGGGCACTTTCACCGGCCCGTAATTTACGTCTTACATCTAACGTCAATCCCGGGCGGACATACACATTTCGGTAGAACGTCTTATCCGTGTCCTTAAACCCGAAGAGCGCCCTACAGGAAGCGTTCATTAAACTAATATATCCGTTACTTAATAAAATAAATGACGGAACAGCCGCTTTTTCAAACGCGGAACGATAACTATCTCTTTCACGTAAAAGATCGCGCTGAGTATGATTAAAGGTTGTTATATCACGCACGAAGCACAACACAATTCTGCGCCCTAAATACCTAGACGCCATGGCTGCAAACTCCACTTCCACAGGTTGCCCATTTTTCTTATGTAAGGAAAGAGAAATGGTCTCATCCGTTTTTTGGGAATCCGAAATAACCGACTCATATTTTTCTTTAAGGACGTCTTTATAATCATCCCCGGCCAGATCAATTAGTGGGGTACCTATAATTTCTTTTACATCACCATACCCCAACATACGACATAGGGCCAAATTAGCATACATCACTTTACGATCTTCCGCTAACAAGATGCCTTCCCGGGCGTTTTCAATCAACAACGTATTTTTATCGCTTGCCTCACGAATTTGTTTTTCCATACGTGTTTGCGCTGTAATATCTTCCGACACGACTACCAAACAGTTGGGGGTACCATCTTCATTAAACACAGGGGTTTTGACCGTGTGCATAATTTTGACCCCTTCGTTAGGCGTAGAAATCAATTCTTGCGGAATATTTTGTTCCTTTTTGCTCTCAAACACTTTGAGGTCGCTTTCTCGTAAGAATTCCAGTTGTTCTTCGTTCACATCCGCCCGGTAAGAACTCCGTCCGATCATATCTTTGGAAGAGGCCCCAAACAATTCTTCGCTCTTCTTATTCCATAAAATATATTTGCCGGCGTAATCTTTCACGGACAGGGAAACAGGCAAGTTGTTAATAACCGCTTGCAAGAAGTTTTTAGCATTTACAATTTCTTCTTCTTGGGCCTTACGTTGCGTAATATCCTCGGCCACTGTCAAAATCATAAAGACTTTCCCTTCTTGATCAAACAACGGCACCTTCACCAGGTGCAAAATTAACTCTTTGCCTTCCAATGTGGTATATCTTTCCTCGGGAATATCTACAATCTGCTTTTTCTCTATAATAGACAGTTCCCGCTGGTCATAAAAATCGTTACTTTCTGGTTTTTCTTCCTCCTCCTCACCGGGGAACAATTCCATGGCGCGGCGGTTGACAAAGCGCATAGTGTGGTTAATACCACGGGCATAGATAGCCACCGGAGTATTATCCAATACGTTTTGTAAGAAATTTTTTGTATCCAACAAGTCTTTTTCCTGGGCCTTGCGCTGCGTAATATCATCTACTACCGAAAGTACAAATGAGGTAGCATCCGAGTCCCCCTTCACAGGCACCTTTACCAGACTTAATGTTTTAACAGACCCATCCGGCATTTGATAAACTTCTTCG
>ONQH01000142.1 GCA_900319885.1 Candidatus Avelusimicrobium ruminicola | reverse complement strand
CGTCCAGCGGCCAATGCCTGGGTCACCGATAATACCACCGGCAAAAACCGCGTAGAGGCCTTTGGCATTATTCGTATTGGGCTAAACATTGGGTGGGCGTTGGGGCCGGCTGTGGGCGGATTCTTGGTGCGTTATTCCTACAGTATGGCGTTTTTCTTTACTGCTATTTTGTACGGGGTCACTATTTTGTATGTTTCGCGCTTGATACACGACCGCAAGCGCGTATTGGCCCACCGAAGAAAGCCCAGTTTCGTTTCTACGCTTTTATCACTCAAGGATACGCGTCTGGCGAAGATTTGCCTTTACGTAGTGATGATTACAGCAGTCAATTCGCAATTAGTGGTGGGCCTATCGGTACACTGCAAGCAATACTTGCACATGCCTGAATATTTTATCGGTTGGTTTTTTACGATTAACGGGGCGGTGGTGGTGCTTTTACAGGTGTGGGCCACCAAATTGATGGCGAAGATGCGCCTTTCTGCCGCTATGTTGATTGGCTGTGTGCTCTATGCGGTAGGGTTTGGATCGGTGGGGTTTTTCGGTTCGTTTTGGCTCATTGGCTTGGGGGTGTTTTTAGCCGGGGTAGGAGAGTTGATTGTATCCCCCGGCGAGCAAACCTTAGTATCCAATATCGCCTCGCGTGAAACACGCGGGCGCTATTTAGGGATGCTGATGGTGTTTTACAATTTTGGCTCGGCGGCTGGGTTTTTTATGGCGGGGGTATTGTCGGACGCTTTGGCCCCCACGTGGCTGGCCTTACCGTGGCTGGTGGTAGGGGCAGTGGCCATTTTAGCGGGCCTTGGGTTTTTCTGTATGCGCCATAGTTTAACGGATCAGGAAGATGGCAAACAAACTGCCCCGATCCCGATCAAAAAAGATACAATAACATTAAGTTAGTTTAGAGAGGAATTTATTTATGCGTGGACTCGTTTTTGCATTACTGACTATTATTTTAGGCGGAGTGATTGGCCTGGGATTAGAGTATTGCGCCGGCTTCTTGCCTGACAAAATTGACTGGGCACTGACCCGCGTGTACACGTTTGGTATTCATCCTATTAGCCTAAGCATAAGTATTTGCGGCATTTTGGGGCTCATATTCGGCTACTTAATTATCGTCAAATTTGTGAAGAAATAATATGCTTATTTTAGCTTCTAAGTCGCCCCGGCGCATTGAAATTTTACGTAAGTTAGGCAAGAAGTTTGAAATTATCCCTTCCCAATGTGCCGAAAAAAGCACTAAAAAACGTCCGTCGGCGCGCGTAACGGAACTGGCCATGCAAAAGGCGTTTGACGTAGCCAACAAATACCCGGCCGCCACGGTTATTGGGGCGGATACCCTGGTTTTTTGCAAAGGGGAAATTATCGGTAAACCCAAAGACAAGGCGGACGCACTACGCATTTTGAAAAAACTAAACGGTTCTTGGCAAAGTGTGTATACCGGGGTGTGTTTAGTGTGTAAAGACGCGCAAAAATTAGTGTATGGGTACGACGTATCCCACTGCAAAGCGCGCAAATTATCCGCGCAGCAGTTGGCGCATTATGCGGGCAAGCACATGGACAAAGCCGGTGCCTACGCTGTGCAAGATGACGACGACCCATTTATTGAAAAAATAGTAGGCAGCCGCACCAACGTGGTGGGGTTCCCGGTAGAATTTTATCAACAATTACAAAAGGAGTTTAACAAATGAAAGAGAGAGATTTAATTATCATTGGCGCAGGTCCTGCCGGTTGCAGTGCGGCTATTTATGCGGTGCGTGCTGGGTTAAAGCCGCTTATTTGCGGCGGTGCGGTGCCCGGCGGGCAACTGTTGCAAACGAGCGAATTGGAAAATTACGCCGGCTTTGTAAACCCGATTGGCGGTTTTGAAATTATGGACAATATGCACAAGCAGTGCAAACGTTTGGGCGTTGAATTTTCTACCGACGAAATTGCCAAAATTGAGGGGGAAAAATCACCCTTCACGCTGACTACCACCGGCGGCGAGCAATACCAAGCTGTTAGCGTAATTATTGCCACGGGGGCCAAGGCGCGCTGGCTCAATTTGCCCGGCGAAGAAAAACTGCGCGGGCACGGCTTGTCGGCTTGTGCTACGTGTGACGGTTTTTTTATGCGCGGCAAAAAAGTCTGCGTAGTGGGGGGCGGAAATACCGCCTTTGAGGATGCGCTTTTCCTGGCGCAGTTCTGCCCGGAGGTAAATTTAGTCCACCGGCGAGATGCGTTCCGTGCTGACCAAGTAACCGTGCAGCAAGCGCGCAAAAACCCACACATCAAATTTGTGCTTAACAGTGTGCCGGAACAAATTTTAGGCGAAGGCGCTGTTACCGGCCTACGGGTAAAAAATGTACAAACCGGGGAAACCACCGAGATTGACTGCCAAGGCGTATTTGTAGCCATTGGGGCCGATCCGCAAACCGCGTTTTTGAAAGATTCCCTGGTGGCTTTGTCGGACCGGGGCCTGGTGCTTGTGGACGAACGCACCCACACCACGATTGAAGGTATTTTTGCCGCGGGCGACTGTGCCGATAAATATTACCGCCAAGCCATTATTGCCGCCGGGTCGGGTGCCAAAGCGGGCATTGAAGCCGCCGCGTTTGTAAATTTACACCGTAAATAAACAGAAAATCTAAAAAAATCCCCGGGTACATCCCCGGGGTTTTGGCAAATTGTTTGAGTAGTTTTGAGAAGAAAAAGTTAGCATAAAACCTCTTTTCATTAGTTGTTGTATTTCTCGTCTATATAATTAAAAGTCATCCCGGACTTGATCCGGGATCCCCACCGATTATTTTCAACATAGGTCTTGCATTATATACAAAAACATGTATACTATAAGGGAAGGTAAGACGGTATGTACTTTCAAAATTTGTAGGGAAGGAGAACAACTAATGAAACGAGGTTTTACGTTAATTGAGCTACTCGTAGTAGTGCTCATCATTGGTATTTTGGCGGCGA
>ONQH01000106.1 GCA_900319885.1 Candidatus Avelusimicrobium ruminicola | reverse complement strand
GAAAGCGCGCTTGCCAACCGCGAGTTTGAAGTTTTTTTGCAACCCAAGTGCGATTTTGCTACTGGTGAAATTCGCGGGGCCGAGGCGCTGGTGCGCTGGAACCACGACGGACACATGGTCCGCCCAGATGAATTTATTCCACTCTTTGAGCGCAATGGGTTTATTTTGAAACTGGACATGTTTATCTTGGAAGAAGTGGCTCGTGTGCTGTCTTCCTGGCGTGACAATAATAAGCCGGTAGTGCCGCTGGCGGTTAACTTTTCACGTTTGCATTTGAACGATTCTCGGTTTATCCCACAGATGCGTCGCATCATGGCGCAGTATAATGTGCCTACCTCGCTGGTGGAAGCGGAAATCACGGAAAGCGTCATCTTTAACAACCTGGAGCGCGCCCAAGAAGTAATCGGCGGGCTCCACTTATACGGGTTCCCCGTGTCTATGGACGATTTCGGTTCGGGATATTCGTCGCTTAATGTGCTTAAAGAACTCAAGTTTGACAGTATTAAATTAGACAAAGAATTTCTAGCCGGTTTTGAAGAAAATCCCCGTGCCCAGAAGGTTATTGAAGGGGCGATTAGTATGATTAAAACTTTGGGTGTCAAGGTGGTAACCGAAGGGGTGGAAACCCGTGAACAAGCCCAATTCTTGCGCGATTGCGGGGCCGATTTGGCACAAGGCTATTTCTTTAGCCGCCCGGTAACGGTGGCTACTTTTGAACAATTACTGGAGAAGAAAAACCTTGGATAAAAGTTATTGTACGGTGTTGCGTAAAAATCCCCGCTTGCAAGCGGGGATTTTTTAGTACCAGGTTTAGAACGTGAGTTCGTAGAACGTTTCTTGCGGTTTGGGGTCCATATCCAACACCAGGTATTTGACCGTTTCAAAATCAATTTTTGTTAAATCAATTTTACGTATGGCCGAATTATACATGGTACGGTAATAGAACGTGGGGTGTGTTACATCACTGACCGCAGTCCACTGGGTAGCGCTGGGCATATTGGGGATTTGTTCCCCGGGGGCATATTCCGCCCCAATGGGCAAGTCAAAATTATTTAAGATGTGAAATGCCTGTGTGACCGCCTCATAGGCGTTGGCCGGAACCGGCGCGCTTTGCGTGTAGAAAAACGCACGTACTAAGCGCGAAGGCGGCGTTAAATCACCGGGGAGGCCGGTTAAATTGGTGCCACCGCCAAACGAATACAAGTTTACATCCCCCACGGTTTTATCGGGGGTTTCCCCGCCGGAAAGGTGGATGTAGTTATTCAAATTGGCTTGGTGCCATGGGAAGGAAGGTGAGTTGGTAAACACGCGCAAGTTGTTTTCATATACGTGGCGTTCCCCTTGGTTGGTAATTTCCAATACAACGCTACGCCCCGAGGCATCACTAATACGCCAGTGTCCAGTGGCATAGTGACCGTTTTTATCCGGTTTGCCGATGGGGATGATTTCAATTTTTTCCAAGCCTTTGAGGGCTTCTTCTACGGTAGCAAAACTGGTCAGCATATAGCGCACCAATTCTCCGTCGCTGACAGATTTTTTGGCCCGTTTGGGGTTATAAGGGGTTAAACTGCCTACATGGGCAAAGTAAAAAATCCCTACGTTTAGTCCCATTTCGTTGACGCCTTCCGTCACAAAAGGCGGCTCTACGGTGCTGGCTCCTACAGCCCCGTATTTGTTGTACCACACGTGCCCGTTTTGGCCTTCGGGGGTAAACGCAGTGTTTTTCAGACCGCGCGGTAAAATAATCAGTTTGCTATTCAAATTGCCGCCTTTCCATTCAATAGTGCGAGCGAGAAGTTTAGTTCCGTCGGCAGCGTTAATGGCAATACCGGTACAAGCATTACCCGGGAAACTTACAGCAGTTACCAGCAAGGTAGCCAGTGTAAGGGAAAGAAGTTTATTCATCTCGGTCTCCTTATTTTTAAGATATTCCATTAAAGCAAATTTCATACAAATATGCACGTGGAAAATTGGATTAGGGTTTTTGTGATAATTTGTTAATTGGATTTTGCTACAATGTAGATACAATTTGATCTGTTTTTGGAACCGTATGTGGAATACGGATTGCTTTTAGGTCACTAAAAGTTCTCTTCTACTCCAAAGACAGCCTATGTAGGTGCTTTGTTAAGGAACTTATAATCCCTTTACAAGGCATCGAATGTTTGTCGCTTTGCGACAAACTACGGCTGTTATGGTTGGAGAAGGTAGAAGAGCTCCAAGTGTGCCAGCCGTTTTTTGCGGGTTCCAAAATAGTTGGAGGACAAAATGGAACTCGTTTCAATGCCAGCTTTCTGGGCTGACAAGTTATTAGCAAGTTGTTTTTTGGGTGGACTTATTTATATGGGTTCGCGCCTACGGAAAGATTTCCGTTGGTGGCTGATAGTAGGAAGTTTTTTAGCCTTTTTGTCTCTCTTTGGAATTATCCGCCTCATTCTCCTAGCGGTCTTTTATCAGGGATTATTCGCTGATTTAACAATAACGCAAATTTTTTACGCCTTACTAAATGGCTTGCGCTTTGATATTTCTGCAACCGCTACGTTAAGTGGTGTTTGGATGTTGTGTTTTTTATTCCCAGCAGCAAACAAGACATATTATAAAATAATAGCCTGGTTGGTTACTGGATTGTGGACTGTTGCTTTGTGGGCTAGCGCAGGGGATATGATTTACTTTTCCTTTGTCAAACGCCACACTGGCAGTGAACTTTGGCTGGCGATTTATGATGTAGATCTGCTAGTCTCTTTAGTTCGCTCTCATTATGTTTGGTTAATTATTCTCTTAATCACATTAAGCATCCTAATGATGTGGGGTATTAGCAAATTAATTAACATTTGCTATCACGAACCTAAGTGCGCACGTTGGAATTATGGTGTTTGTGCGCTGTTGGCCGCTGTATGTTTGTTTTTTGCTTTTCGCGGACATTTTGGGTTTCGGTTCCGTCCGCTTACCGTAGTGGACGCTTATGAGAATGGAAACATTACGCAGGGAAATTTAGCACTTAATGGTGTATTTAGTATGTATAAGAGCTTGTCCAAACGCTATGCACCGTTGCCGGATGCAGTTCCAGTGGAGGAAGCGCTGGCGCGTACTAGGCAACTACTTGCCTCCAACCAAGAAAGGTTTGTTTCTAACGAATATCCTCTGCTACGTCAACGTGTTGAGTTTAACGCCAAAGGTAAACAGTATAATCTGGTTGTGTTATTATTAGAAAGTTGGCAGTATCGTTATACGGATTCCTTGGCTGGGGCTCATTACGGTGCTACGCCGTACTTAGATGAGCTCATCAACAACAGTTTAGTATTTGATAATTTTTATGCGTCAGGTCAGCGGAGTATTAACGGAGCTGGTACTGTAATGACAGGAGTGGCGCAACTGGCCGGATTGCCTTATTTTTCTTTAGGACTAGAGGTGTATCATTTTACAGGGCTTGGACAATTGCTGAAGCAGAAAGGTTATGATACTGTTTTTGCACAACCTTCGGAATGGAACTCGGCTAAAGTAGGGATGGTGGCCGAGCTAGCAGGATTTGATGAAATTTATGGACGGGGAAATATGACTTCTCAACTGAATTATGTAAGTCCAGGCTTTATCTCGGATTACGATGCACTGCAGTTTTTAGCAGACAAGATAAAGGAAAGACGTCGGCCTTTTGCAGCCTTCTTTTTTTCAGCAGCCACCCATCCGCCTTTTGGAAAAATTCACAATGATTTTGCGCGTTTCCCCTGGGACGGAGAAGATAAGGGGTATTTAAATGCATTGAATTATATGGACTGGTCTATTGGACAATTTGTCCGAAGATTAAAAGAGCAGGGGCAATATAATAATACTGTTTTTGTTGTGCTGGCGGATCACACCTTGGGCTGGGGCGAAAGTGGTGACGTGCATGCGCGCTTTCACATTCCACTTTTTATACATGCCCCTGGGTTGTTGACGAGCGGACGGATAGATATGCTGGGCTCACAGGCAGATATTTTACCAACGATTATAGATTTGCTAAATGTGGATCTTCCCTATGCGGCCATGGGGAACAGTTTGCTGGATAGATCGGCTGCCCGGTTTGCATTCTCTTCTCAAGATGACCGGATTTTAGAGTGGTTGCGTCCGGGAGGGACATTGGAATATGTGGGGAATAAACGTATAGATAATGAAGAGCCAGGTTCTCTGAAGGAGCCTGGCTCAGGTTTTTTCCTCGACCGAACTATTTTCGGCGTTTTACCCCTCCGGGTCTTCCTCCTC
>ONQH01000167.1 GCA_900319885.1 Candidatus Avelusimicrobium ruminicola | reverse complement strand
TGGTGGAAGTCAGCAACGCCACCGCCACCCCGGTTAAACACACATGGCTCATCCCGTCTCCAATCAGCGACAGCCGCTTTAGCACCAAAAATACACCCAGTAACGCACAGGCAACCGCTACAAAAGTTCCCGCCACTAAGCCCCGTTGCACAAACGAGTAACTTAAAAACTCAAACATGGGGACCTCCGTGCGCGTGTGCTTGGCCACACTCTTCGCAATTTTCTCCCAGGGGACAATGCCCATGGTGATTATGCAGATGATCAATGGTATGTTGGGCAAAGGGCCCCAGTTGCTTGGCTACGGCCTCGCTATGGCAAAATTCGCGCTTGGTACCAAAGAAGATGACCGTTTTGTCCACATACATAAATTTAGAAATGTGTTTGCCCACTTCGCCCGTGTCGTGCGTGATAAGCAAAATGGTGACACCGTGTTTCCGGTTCAGTTCGCCCAGTAAATCAAAAAACATCTCGCGGCTTTGGGCATCTAACGCGGTGGACGGCTCATCCAAAATCAGCAGTTGCGGATTACTCACAAGTGCGCGCGCCAAGAGTACACGTTGCTGTTGGCCAATAGATAAATCGTGAAAAATAGTACCAGCATATTCACGTGTGTGGGTTTTTTGCATGGCTTCGTGCACTTGCTTGAGTTCGCTCACACGGGGCCGACTTCCCCAGCGGTTAGGCAATCCCATCAATACCACTTCTTCGGCTGAAATGGGAAACCGGCTTTGCGAAACCGGACTTTTTTGCGCTAGGTATCCAATTTTGTGCCAGCCCTTAAATTGACCAAGCGGCGTATTAAATAAAGAAATTTTCCCTTCGCCTTTTTCCAAGCCCAGCACCAACTTGAGAAGCGTCGTTTTGCCCCCTCCGTTCGGGCCGATAATACCTACGTAATCACCGGCTTGCACATCAAAACTAACGTGCTCCAGCACGGGCACCCGCGTATAACAAAATCGCAAATTTTCTGCTTTAATTATGCTTGGCATACAAGCCCCTTGATTAAACTTTCTAAATTGCGCCGCATTAGTTCCCCATAGGTTACGTTTGCATTAAAATCTTTCTTGGAAATATGCTCAATGGGATAGAGCGCAAAAACTTGGGTACCGGTTTCCCTGGAAACAGTACTTGCCAAACGAGAAGAAAGCGTTTCTTCCGTAAACATAGCCGGTAACTGCTTAACTTTAATCGTTTCAATAAGTTGTGCTAATTTTTTGGCGGAATGTTCCCCATTGTGCGAGGTGCCCGATAGAGTGGTAAGTGTTAGACCGTATTCATCCGTCAAATTTTGAAAAGCCAAATGCCCCACGTGAACAACCTCGCGCGATTGACACGTGGACAACGCTTCCTTAAATTGCCGGTCCAGCGTGTCTATTTCTTCTTCCAATTTTTTCAAATTATCCGCATATACTAATTGCTGGCCGGGATTGATTTGCACGAGGACTTGTTCAATCTGCGCGGCTAGCGTTTTAGCGTGCTTCAAATTCATCCACAGGTGCGGATCCGGGGAAGCAGGCAACGCGGCAGCCAATTCCAGCGTACGCGTATTTTTCCCGATAGCCGGCAGTAAATCCGAAACCCAGGGTTCTAAGACATGAGACGTATAAATAAATGCGTGGGCGTGCTTCAAACTCACCAAAATACCGGGGGTAGGTTCAAAAGCGTGGGGTTCCGCCCCGGGCGGCAATAACATCAGTAGGTTAATGGTATCTCCGGCAATTTGTTTAGCCAAGGTATAGGGCACATACCCCGACACAACCACCAGTGGGTTCTTATTATCTACAAAGGGGTTACGCACCGTGGAGGAAATAGAAGCCCACCAAATGGCCCCCGCCACTACTAAAAATAGAATAGATAAAAGATGCTTACGCATATATATATTATACCAAACCGCCGGAACTCCGTTTTTGCTAAAATGAATTTATGAGTTATTTTTTAGCATTTTGTTTAGCCCTGTGTTGGGGCACCGCCTTTTTGGCTTCTAAAAATATTGTGGACGTTCTCCCCCCGTATTGGGGTGCGTTCTTGCGGGTAGCCGCCGGATTGCTGTTTTTTGTCATCTTCTTTGGGGTACGCCGCTCCTCCCTAAAATGCCCGCTTAACCAATTATGGCGTCCGTGGACGATCAGTTTTATGCTGATTTTACTGCCGTTTGCCTCCCTCTCGTGGGGCATCCAGCATACGGTGCCCACCATTGCCGGCATTTTCAACGGCACGGTGCCAATATGGAGTTTTATTGCCGGGGC
>ONQH01000107.1 GCA_900319885.1 Candidatus Avelusimicrobium ruminicola | reverse complement strand
TTTATCTTGTACGTTCTCTCAAAGTGCTAAAATAATAGTAAGGGAAACTTATGAAAAAACTATTCGGGTTACTGGTATTATTTACTACAACAACCGTACTTTATGGGTTGGATATTTCTTCTTTGTCCTTGGCTGATTGTGAACGGGATGCGCTTAAATCTTCCGCACAATTGCAAGGGTTAGAAGCCCAAGTCCGTTCTTCGCGGGCACAAGAAAAAAGTGTGTCATCTTCGCTCTATCCATCTTTATCGTTGGATGCAAAGGCGTCTTGGGTGTCGGAAGTTCCGACCTTAAAATTAGGTGGACAGAAATTGAAATTTGGCGATACATGGGGATACTCCGTAGGGCCAACCGCCAGTTATGTGCTGTTTGATAACGGCGGACGCGGGTCACTTAAAAAAAGTGCCTCTAAAGCCGCTAGCGCCCAGGAACAATCGTATGAATTTGCACGCAAACAAATTTTATTACAAGTGCAACAGGCCTATTTTTCCGTGCAACAACTTTTGCAACGTCTAGTATTGTTAAACGGGCAGTTGGAAGTAGCCCAAAAACAACTTTCCGATGTGCAATCGGCCTATAAAGCGGGCGCAAAAAGCAAGTTGGATGTTTCCATAGCCCGTAAGCAAGTATTAAAAACACAAACCGCTATGAGCGGAGCCCGCAGTGGGTTGGCCGGACAGTTGCGTACGTTATTTAAATTAACCGGTACCGATTATGGCATTGATCCCTCTTATCCGACGGATAAACGGCTTGCCAAAGCCCAAGAAGAAAGTAAAACCTCTACCGTTCTAAATACAGATTCGTTGGAAAGCACGCTCCAAGTTTTCCGTCCGTACGGTCAAAGCGTGTTTGATGAAAACTCGCCCAAATTGGCGGCGTTAGATGAAATGGCCCAGTACTACGAGTATTTGGCGAATAGCTATAAATCTTCTCTCTATCCGCGTATTGTGTTGCAAGGCGGCGCGTACTTTGAATACCCCAACGGAGCCCTCCGCGAACACGTGTTTTTAGGGCGTGCGGGAGCGGCCGTTTCTATTCCGCTTTTTGAAGGAGGCAAAGACCGCCAGCAAGCCAAGGCACAAAAGGAACTGGCCCGTGCAAAAACCTATGAAAAAGAAGATGCCCAGCAAACGCTGGAAGCCTTGTTTTCATCCGCCAAAGATCGTTTGTATGGCCTGCAAGTACAAGAGAATTTGCTAAAAGATATGATTCAACAAGCCGATGAAACCGCCCGCCTTACCTATCAGGCCTATAAAGCCGGGGCGGTTACCTTCTTTGAAGTAGATCGGGCCAATTTGGATTTGTTAGAGAGCCAACTTTCGTTGGCAGATGTGCAGGTGGAAGAATTAAATCAATTAGCCATTTTGAATAGTTTATCCAAGGAGTCCTTATGAAAAAGAGAATTATGATTGCCGTAGTAGTGCTTTTAATTTTAGTAATTGTGGCATTGACATTTTTTCGTAGCACCCCGTTTCATTACAGCGGGGTAGCGGAGGCAGTGTCTGTGGATATTTCGGCCCGCTTGAGCGATACGATTCAAGAAATTTTGGTAGAAGAAGGATCCCCAGTGACGCAAGGCCAAGTAGTAGCGCGCCTGACTTGTGAGGCGGCAAATCTCAAGAAAGAAATTACGCAAACGGAATTTAACCGTGCCGCGCAACTTTTAAAAACAACGGCGGGCTCAAAGGAAAATTACGACCTTAAAAAACATCAGTATGATGAGGCCGCCTTGCAGCAAAGCTGGTGTACGCTTACCAGTCCGTTAACCGGGCAAGTACTTTATAAATACTACGAGCCGAATGAATTTATCAGTGCCGGTAAAAAAATGCTTACCGTCGCTAATTTAAAAGAACTGGACGTGTGGGTTTATGTGCCCTATGAAGAGCTAGCCCATCTGTCTATCGGGCAAGAAGTCAGCGGCTATTTGCCGGAAGCCAATAAAACTTTCAAAGGCCGCATTTTGGCGATCAACGACCAGTCCGAATTTACGCCCAAAAACGTACAAACGCGTCAAGAACGCACACGGCTTGTGTACGGCGTAAAAACGCGCTTTGAAAATGACGAAAACCAAACCCTTAAACCCGGAATGACGTTGGAAACGGAGTTTGTAAAATAATGTCTATTGAAGTTCGGGCAGAGCACTTATCCAAAACGCTCAACACCACCGCGGCTTTAACGGACGTAAGCACCGTTTTTGATGCCGGAATGGTGCATGGCGTGGTGGGCCCGAATGGAGCCGGGAAAACAACATTTCTGCGCTTAATTAAAGGTTTACTGCACCCTACACAAGGGCAGTTTGAATTTACCTATCAGGGGAAAGTTTGCACACTGCAGGAGGCTATCTCTCGCATGGGATATTTTCCGCAAGAACCTAGTTTGTACCCTGATTTAAGCGTGTGGGAACATTTGGAGTTTTTCCGCGACTTATACAATTTGGACGAAAAGGATTTTATTAAGCGGGCAGAGCAATTATTGGCCGCAACCGGAATGACACCCTTTCGGGATCGCCCGGCTGGGAAATTATCCGGCGGTATGTATAAGAAATTAGGTCTTATGAGCGTGCTGTTAAACCGCCCCTCGCTTTTGCTATTAGATGAGCCCACCATTGGGGTGGACCCCGTGTCACGCCAAGAGTTGTGGGACATTGTCTATAACGTGGCAGGACCGGAAATGACGGTTATTTTAAGCACTTCTTATATGGATGAAGCCGAACGGTGCGCCAAAGTGCATGTATTGCAAAACGGCCATTTGCTTGCCGACGGGCAACCACATACTGTAATGGAAAATCTGCACGTTACTAATTTTGCAGAACTATTTTTGAAACATGAATGATACGATTATACAAGTAAAAAATCTAGTCATTGCGTTTGGGGATTTCAAAGCGGTAAACGATATTTCCTTTGAGGTTCGCCGCGGAGAGATTTTTGGCTTTTTGGGGGCAAACGGTGCAGGCAAAACCACCACAATCCGTACGCTATGTGGCATTTTAAATCCAACTTCCGGGCAAGTATTTGTAAATGGAACAGATGTGGCGGCCTCTACAGCCGTACTCAAACCCCATATCGGGTACATGTCTCAAAAATTTACACTCTACCCAGATTTGACCGTACGGGAAAATATGGACATTGCAGGCAGCTTGTATGAACTGACGCGCGCGCAAATTCTTAATCGCTCGGAAGAACTGTTCCAATTTATTGGGCTTACGGATATTCCAAAGGGACCAGTGCGGCAACTTTCGGGCGGTACTAAACAGATGATTGCGCTGGCGGCCTCTATTTTGCACGACCCGGACCTTATCTTTTTAGATGAACCCACCGCCGGTACTTCCCCCCAAACGCGCCAGGCCTTTTGGGAGCTGATTCGCAGGCTTTCTTCGCAAGGGAAAACGATATTTGTAACTACTCACTATATGGATGAGGCCGAATATTGCCACCGCATTGTGCTGATGGAACGGGGGCGTATTTTGGCTACCGATACCCCTGATAATTTAAAGAAAATCTATTTTCCGCAAAAACCCGTGGAACTTACTTTTACGCAAGGCAAGCAACAAATTATTTCTCAGGAAATACGTAGTTTGTCCTTGGGAGAGGTATCCGTTTTTGGCAGTAAATTACGTGTAAACGTTACAGATCATACAGCCTTTGAAACCTATTGCCAAAAACACAAAGCTGATTTTACCACACGCCCGGTGGATCCCACCCTGGATGACGTGTTTTTAAAAGCCATATCGGGGGCCAAATGAACACGTGCCTCAAACACATTATGGCCATTGCCAGCAAAGAAGCCAAACACATCAAGCGCGATATTTTTACGTTGTCCGTGGCATTGGTGCTTCCCATGGTGTTTGTGGTGTTCTTCGGCTTTGTGATTAACCTGGATTATCATCATATTCCGCTTACTGTGCGCGATAACGACCAAAGCCATACGTCGCGTGAACTTTTAACACAAGCCAGCGCGGCCGGGTATTTTGACATGATTGCCGCACATACTCCGTCGGAAGCGGAGGAGCAACTCCAACAAAACCGTATGCGCGGATTACTGATTATCCCGCATGGGTTCCATACTGCCTTTACAAATGGGGAGGTCGCTCACGCGCAGCTGTTGATAGACGGTACAGATAATACCATGGCCGCTTTAGCCACTACCTATATGCAGGGTATTGTGCAAGCCACTCAGCAAGCCCTTTTATCTTCACACGAGCCGCCTTCTGTAGCGATCCGCACACGCTA
>ONQH01000151.1 GCA_900319885.1 Candidatus Avelusimicrobium ruminicola | reverse complement strand
AACCTTAAATTTATTGATGTCAAAAATAACCAGAGACGCTTGGTGATATAAGTCATCTAATTTATTATCAAACTGTTCGCACATTCGGTTAAAGTTATCGGCCCCAGTAAGCGAATCCACAAAGGCCGTCATAAATAACTGGCGGTTGCTGTCTTCGCGCAGCCGCATAATAAAGAAAAGCAGTAAATAAAACACCGCAAAGACCACGCCAAATAAAATCAGGGAGAGTTTAGCCACTTGCGCGGCTTGTTCTTCCACGTGTTTGGCTGGAACGGTGGCCACCATATACCATCCATTTACAGCAAGCGGAACAAATTGCAGAAAGTGATGCAGACCGTCTTCCGTATAGTATCCCACTAAGAGGGGTTTGCCCTGGGTTACACGTTGGCGCACCTCTTCCAAGGTGCGGGGGGTATCCAAAGAGACCTGTCCCAGCGTCGCAAAAATATTTTCCGCTTTGGCATCATCAAACGCAAGTACCGAACGACCGGAACGGTCAATAATAAACGAATTGCCTCCGTTTTCTTGCGCAAAAACGCCCAGCACTTCTTTATAATATTCTTCTTTTTGTACCGCAAACACGGCTCCAACCGGTTGGTTTTCATTGGGATCTAATGCCACTGCCTGCACTAAAATAGAAGAAGCATATTTATCTTCCCGTGGACGCACGGTTAAATAGGATCCCTTTTGAGCGGTATTTTTTAGCACTTCCTGTAGCGCAGATGCGCTCAAATGAGAAGTAAGGGACGAGTAAAACACACGTCCGTCGTTTAACACAATGCCTAATAAATTAAAGTGGTCCTCTTGATCAAACCGCGCCAACATCTCGGACACAAAAGAGGTATCTTTCCAAGGGTAAGAATCTTCAAACGCTAGCGAAATAGTGGATAAAATTTCACGGTCTGTGGTTACCAAACGGTTAAAATCGTCTGCGGATTCATTGGTAGTATCCACAATATGTGTCCGCACATCTTGTTCTAACAAAATGGTTACTTGCCGCCAATAAAACAACACCCCCGACGTCAAAAGGGCGGCGGCAATGAGGGAATAGATAATAAACGGACGAAACGAAACTTTTTGCATAAAATCGGTGCGAAATTTGTTACATTATATCATTTCCTTTCGCCCCCTGTCCTTACGCGCGCGCGGAAGGCGGACGTTGCATTTCTTGCGTTTTGAACAGGCCAATCACTTGTTGAGAATACGCAAACATGGGGTAAAACGTATTTTCCGGGTTGCGCAATTCTTGCTCGGGAATTTCTTTATAAAAAACCTGCTCTTTGGACACCGCAAATAAACATACCTGGCCGGCCCGGGAAGGTGCCGGGACGGGACGATGGGCAGGCACTTTTTCCATTTGCCCGGTTAATTTGCCGGCATAAGCCAGCATATGGGCGGCGGCCTCTTGCAACGGTTCATTTCCGTGGCCGCCAATCATACCCCCCAGCCCGCTTTGGCTGTTATTTTCAAAATACAGACTGCTATCACCCAAAGAATTCGTGGCAATAAGTAAATGTTTAATCGTGCCGGCATCATCCAACGCCATTTCTACACCGGCAGCCACAATTTTTTCCGGGCCGATTTCAATCACACCCTTGCGGTTTTCTACATTTTTTGCGTCTAACCAAAAAGCACGCATATTCTCGTAGGCTTTATTCATAAAAATTCTCCTTTTCTTAACTATAGCATTTAATTTCTTGCCCGCAAGTGCTTTTTTTGGGTTATAATAAAGAAAAGGAGGATTTTTCTTATGAAACGAGCAGTTATTTTAATGTTAGATTCCGTAGGTGTAGGTGGGGCCGAAGATGCCGCCAAATTTGGCGACCAAGGTGCCGACACCATTGGACATATTGCCAAAGCCAACGGGGGCCTAAAAGTACCTAACTTGGTCGCGCTAGGATTAGGCCAAGCGGCCCAAGCCTCTACCGGCCAAGAGCCGGCCTTTGGCACACTTCCCGCCGCCGGGGTTAACTTGCCCTCCAAATACGGTTTTATGCGTGAAATCAGCCACGGCAAGGATACGTCGTCCGGCCATTGGGAAATGGCAGGCGCCCCCGTGCAATTTGAGTGGGGCTATTTCCCGCCCGAATATCCGTCCTTCCCGGCTGATTTAATTGAAAAAATTTGTGAGGAAGCGGGCCTGCCCGGCATTTTAGGCAACAAAGCCGCCAGCGGAACCGTAATCATTGATGAACTGGGCGAAGAACATATTAAAACCGGCAAACCGATTTGCTATACGTCGGCCGATAGCGTGTTTCAAATTGCCGCACATGAAGAACATTTTGGGCTGGACCGCTTATACAAAGTGTGCGAAATTGCCTTCAAGCACTTGAAACCGTACAATATTGCGCGGGTGATTGCACGCCCGTTTGTGGGCGAGAGAAAGGGTGAATTTTCCCGCACAAAAAACCGGCACGACTATTCCGTCAAACCGCCGCAACCTACCGTACTAGACGCAATCAAAAACGCAGGTGGGCAGGTAATTTCCGTTGGGAAAATTGCAGATATTTTTGCCCAGCAAGGCATTACCAAAGCCGTCAAGGCCGCGGGCTTACAGGAATTATGGGACGTTACTCTGCGCGAAGCCAAGGACGC